>JBHHVT010000053.1:0-11323 GCA_046754425.1 Nitrospinota bacterium
AGCGTGTCGTGTATCATCCCCAGTTCGGGAGTCGTAACTATCACTATCGGGATACTTATCAGACGCACAAGGTCGGGCCACAGTTCGTTTTCGGTAAGCGGCGCCATCAGTCCGCCCGCGCCTTCGGCTATCACCAGTTCGTGCGTTTTTTTCAGCTTTTCAAACATGGAAACGATAACAGAAGTATCTATCGGAAGTTTCGCCTTTTTTGCCGCGTGATACGGCGATAGAGCATGTTTAAAACTGTACGGCATCGATATCCAGTCGGGGTCTTCACTGCGTGCCATCTTCCGCATGATGTCGAGATCCGGCGAAAATAGTACGCCGTCTTTTTTCTTCGCGCCGGTCTGGACAGGTTTCATCACGCCGACGTCGTAACCCTCTTTTACCAGCAGATGAGTTATCGCCGACGCGGTGACTGTTTTACCAATGCCGGTACCCGTGCCGGTTATAAAAAGCCCTTTATGTCTCAAGCAAGCCTTCCGGAAACGTAGAGGAGTTCGTAAGTCGCCTCTACCGATTCATTTTTTTGTGAGTAAAGTTCTACCGTTCGCGCAAGCACGTCGCGCCTCGGCGGGTTGTCCGGCCTTCCGGGCATGGTCGCGCCGACGCCTTTCAGGATTTTAAAAAGCGTCCGCACGGACGGATAACTTCGCACCATCGTTTTAAACAGCGTGAACCTGTCGATAAAACCGGCGCGCGACATAAGTTCCAAAAGATTGTCCTTGCCCATCATCGGTCTGAAGAGCGCGGGTTTTCCGGTGCACTCCCTGCTGGCCCGGTCGTACGCCTGCTGAAGTTCGGATAGCGTGCCGGGGCCGAGCGTGCTGAAGTAAAGCCGTCCGCCCGGCGACAGCAGACGCGCAATCGCGGGAAAAAGCCGCTCGTCGTGAGATATCCACTGAAAGGCGAGCGACGAGATAACAAGATCGAACGAAGATTTCTTGAACGGAAGCGTGGCCGCATCGGCGGCGGCGACATTTTTAATACCCGCTCTTTTCGTCTGCAGGGCCATCGGCGCGGCGATGTCGATTGCCGCAAGCGACGCGTTCGGCCACTTACGCTGAATTTCAACCGATGTGAATCCGGTGCCGCACCCCACGTCCAGTATGCGCGGCGCGGAACCGATTTCGGGCGATACGAAAACGCGGACAAGGTATTGCGACACCTCTTTTTGGAGAGTGCCGTGTTTCGCGTAGTCCTTCGCGCTGCGGCCGAAAGAGAGTTTTACGCGCCGCAAGTCAGATTGCACATCAGGCATTGTCCCCTCCTTTTATAAGGAGGGGTGCAGGGGTGGTTTTCCTTTTTCTTCTCAAGCCCTCCGCCACGCCAAAGAGCGCGACACCTCCCCTTGCAAAGGGGAGGATAAATTTTTTGATATTACTTGCCTGTATTCTTGGTTCAGGCGCGTAATATAAATGCGACGTATTCATCATGCCGAATGTAAAAAAATTCTCAGCGATTCATTAAAGAGCGCGGGTTGAGTTAGAAACGGGGCGTGGCCGGCGTTTTCGAGGATAACGGTCCGTGCGTCGGGCAAGAAAGATTCCCATATTTTTGTGATTTCTACCGGCAAAATGCTATCACGATCACCGTGGCATATCAAACATGGCAGTTTCAGCTTACCAAGCATGGGACGGATGTCCGACTCCGCAAAATCGGTCAAAAGCTCAATGGCGGATTTTTTATCCGGTGGGAAATGTTCGTTGAAAAAAACCGACTGCATCATCCGCTCTATATTCGGCTTTACCTCTTTTTTTGTGTAGCAAGAGGTGGTTATAAACTCAGTCAGCGTATCGACGAAGCTGTTTTCAAGGCCCCTTAAAACCCACTTCGTCCTGGTTTCCTGCATCGCCCAGTTATCCTCTTTGTTGTGTTGAACAAAACATGGCGTGCCGTCGACTATCGTGAGGGAACGCGCCGTGTTGAAACCTAGCATAAGCGCCGCGCGGCATACGACGTGAGTGCCGAGCGACCATCCGACAAGGTGAACATTCTCAAGAGCGAGTTCGTCCACCAGGTCGCGCAGGAATCCGGCGGCCGCTTTGACGGTCATCTTTTTATCCTTAGGTTTTGTCCGGCCGTGGCCCGGCAGGTCTACCGCGATAACGCGGAACTCGTCCGACAGCGATTTTAACTGCTCTTTCCACACGCCGGAGTTCAGCCCCCATCCGTGGACGAAGATAACAGGTTCGCCCGAGCCTTCCGCGCGGTACGCAAGAGCAGTCAATGCTTGATCCTGTACTCGCGCTCGCTGTCGCGCTCCATCGCTTTGCGTTTTAAAGTCTCCCTTTTATCGTGGAGTTTTTTGCCGCGGCCTACGCCCAGTTCCACTTTGGCGTAGTCTTTTTTAAAGTAAATCTTAAGGGCCAGCAGGGTGAGGCCTTTTTGGGTTGCCATGCCGATAAATTTTTTCAGCTCCTTTTTGTGGAGCAAAAGTTTGCGGGGACGCAGGGGGTCGTGGTTTTGAATGTTGCCGTGCGAGTATGCGGAGATGTGCAGGTTGTTGATATAAAGCTCTCCGCCGCGCGGCGATGCGTACGCGTCGCGCATCTGCACGTTGCCGGCGCGCAGCGATTTCACCTCGGTGCCGACGAGCATGATGCCCGCCTCGACCTTTTCCAGGATGTGATAATCGTGGAACGCCTTTTTGTTTGTCGCTACTACCTTAACCATCCGTCACATTCTACCAGCCCGCCTATGGCGGGTGATAATTTGCCGGCGCCAGCGCCATCGGTTACCTGGTAACTACCAGTAAATGTAAATTTACGGCTTTGCCGTAATTTGCCGTCCGGCTGGCGGACTGTCGAGGTAGTTTTGGAGGATTAGGACCGCCGCCATTTTGTCGATAACTTTACGTCTTTTATTGCGGGAAACGTCGCCGGACAGCAATACTTTTTCCGCCTGCATGGTGGTGAGCCGTTCGTCGATGTAATCGACCGGCAGACCGGACGCCTTTTCAAGCAGAGCGCCGAACCTTTTTACATCGTCGTAATGGGTTCCCTTTGAGCCGTTCATGTTGAACGGCAGACCGACAACGATTTTACCGACTTCCCTCTCTTTTATAATCCCCAGAAGTTCCGGAATATCCTTTTTTTTCCCTTTGCGGTTTATTACTGCAACGGGTTGGGCCGTAATACCCAACGGGTCGCTGACGGCTACTCCGATTCTTTTTGAGCCGTAATCGAGGGCAAGAATTTTCGCTATTTTTCCGGTCATCTTTATGTTAAAAATCATTATAGATAAAAAAGTTGACTAATAAATAGGGATTTGCTAATTTTGATTGAGTAGCCGTGGGGAGCGTATATCCAGTTCTTGGAAAAGCGTTGAAAGTACGTTAATTGGAGGCATTTTGGGACACCTTAGAGATAAAATTTTCTATCATACTGTCAATGACGCCATTGACAGGGTCCGGGAAGAGCATTGCGCCAAGTATAAACCCAAAAAAGAGAATCGTTTCTTTATCAATGGCATAACATATGAAATTAGCGAAGGAAAGATGCAAAAGGATTCCTTCCAGTTTGAAATCAGTTCTAAAATCCCGCAGGAGATTTTCGACAAAAAAGGGGTTAATACAAAATATTTCAACGAAGTAAAAAAACTTATGAACTCCAAACCGAAGCGGCCCGCAGACGTTAAAATGGAGAACATAATTCATTCCACCAGCGTAAGCGAGATAAAAGAGCGCGACTACGTCAAATGCACATATATTTACAAGGAAAGTGAGCTTTACAGTGAAAAAGATGTGGATGCGATAGTGAAACAGGTGCTCGCAAAAGAGATGAAGCTTCCGGAAATAAGCGGTGTCACAACGATACCCGGTCAGGCCGTTCTATATCTCATCGGTGAAAATGTCCATTCCGGCGCACAGACCAATATCGACGACCTTATAAAATCCAATGATGAAGGGATGAAAAAATTCGGTAAAAAATCCGGCGCATCGGCATGAATATAAAGATGAAACGAACAGAGGAAGAGATCGCGCAAAGTTTCGGCACACTGGTATCCAGGATAGAGAGAATGCGGGGGTTTCTTTGACGTTGATAATAAAGAAAAAGAGATTGCCGGGCTCGACGAGAAGGTAAACGCTCCCGATTTCTGGAACGATCAGGAATCCGCCAAAAAAGTCCTGAAGGAAAAGTCCCGCCTCACGGCCCTTGTCGACGGATGGAATGAAACTTTCACAAAAATAGACGACGCCCGCCAGCTATTTGAAATCGCGCGCAATGAGGGCGATGCTGAAATGCTCTCCGAAAGCGATGCCGAACTCGATTCTCTGCTGTCCGCAATGGATTCGTTTGAAGTTAAGACGACGCTTTCCGGCGAGTACGACGCAGGCAGCGCTATCGTTACCGTCCACCCCGGCGCGGGCGGTACGGAATCGCAGGACTGGGCGCAGATGCTTTTGCGCATGTATCTGCGATTCGCTGAAAAACAGGGGTTCAAAACGAGCATTGTCGACTACCAGGCTGGCGATGAAGCGGGCATTAAAAGCGTTACGTTTACCGTGTCCGGCGATTACGCGTACGGCTGCCTGAAGACGGAAAACGGCGTCCACAGGCTGGTGCGCATATCCCCGTTCGACGCGAGCAGGCGCAGGCATACATCTTTTGCCTCGGTAATGGCGATACCGGAGCTTGGCGACAACGAGGCTGTCGAGATAAACGACGAAGATTTAAAAGTCGATACATACCGCGCATCGGGCGCGGGCGGTCAGCATGTCAACAAAACCGATTCCGCCGTGCGTATTACGCACATCCCCACCGGCACGGTAGTGCAGTGCCAGAGTGACAGGTCGCAGCACAAGAACCGGGCAGGCGCGATGAAAGTGCTTCGCGCGCGGCTGTTCGAGCTGGAAAGAATGAAAAAGCGCGAAAAGCTCGATGGGCTTGCCGGTGATAAAAAGGAGATAGCCTGGGGCAATCAGATACGGTCCTACGTTTTACACCCCTACAGGATGATAAAAGATCTGCGCACACGAATGGAGACCGGCAACGTTGACGCGGTACTCGACGGGGACATCATGGGGTTCATAGAGGCCTGCCTGGCGGGGTATACAGAGCCCGCCGGTTCGGAAAAACAGGGGGAAAAGTAATATAAGTAAAATTTGATAATCTTGATGTATAATGTATCCAAGTTCAGACGAGAAACATCACCGGGGGATTGAGAGTTTTCACTTACCTGCGCTTAATGTCTTTGCGATTCTTGACGTGCGGCACTTGACAAAAAATAGCTGAAAGAAGGAATATGAGCATCTCCAATCAAAAGAGGGATAATGGTGTAAACATCATCAGGGTCCAGGGAAAACTGCTGGGTGACACGCTGAGCGACCTTTCAACGACCTTCGATAACCTGCTGGTAACGGATGGGAGCAGGGTTATCCTGAACTTTAAAGATGTAAACATTATCGATTCCGGCGCCGTCGGCTTTCTTGTGAACATATTCAACGAGTTCACCAAAAAGGGTGCGCAACTCAAGTTGTGCAACGTAGGCGCTTCGATAAGGAACCTTTTTAAGCTTGCGGATCTGGAGGCTCTTTTCGACATTTACGATACGGAAGACAAAGCCGTCGCGAGCCTGGACATCGTTCGAAAATCGTAGCTCTGCCTGGTTTTGGTTCAGGTTTTTACCGTAACGTTCGGTTGACTTAACGTGTCGATGGAGTTGGTATCTTTGCCGTTTTCCGCCCCGCCTTTTTGTCAAGCCCTAGTAAGTCCGCTTGTGAGGCGCCGCTTTCCATAATAGAATCCCAAATAAAGGTATATGTACGAAATTATCAGGTACCCGGACGCAAGGCTTGGGGAAAAATCGCACGATGTGAACCGCTTCGACGGTAAGCTGGCTAATTTGGTGGTCGGCTTAAAGCGTTTACTGATAGAGAAGGGTGGAAGCGGCCTCGCCGCTCCGCAAGTAGGTGAGAAAAAACGGATAATTGTACTATCGGGCGGTAATTCCCGGCCGCCTCTGGCGCTGATAAACCCGCATGTTGTCGAATCACGTAGCGAAAAAGTCGATACGGAGGGGTGTCTTAGCATTCCCGATGTATGGCTTCCCGTGGCGCGTCCGGAGTCGGCGGTTATAAGAGCGCTGGATATATCTGGCAAGGAATTCAGTTTCAACGCGGATGAAGCTGGTACAAGAGCCGCGTTGCATGAAATCGACCATCTGGACGGCATTCTTTTATGGGACCACCTCCCGGACAAGGAAAGACACGAAACGATAAACTCATATTTCGCAAAAAATAACATGGCGAATGCACCGACTGAACGAAAGTAATCGCATAAATAACCCATTAATTCCTTGCGAAAATTTTCGCCTGCTTTTACAGTAGCGGATGTCATGAAACTTGTATTTCTCGGTACGCCCGAATTCGCCGTTCCAACGCTGGATAAACTTCCCAGATACGGACACGACCTGCGGCTTGTCGTCACACAGCCGGACAGGCCTTCGGGCCGCGGGCAGAAGTTCCACGCGTCACCGGTAAAGGAGAGGGCGCTAAAGCTGAAGCTGCCGGTTTACCAGCCGGAGGACGTGAACTCCGAGGAGTCTTTAAAGAAGATAGCATCGTGCGGACCGGACGTGATAGTGGTCGTTGCGTTCGGTCAGTATCTAAAGAAGAAACTGAGGGCGATACCACACCTCGGCTGTCTCAATCTGCATCCGTCCCTCCTGCCGAAACTGCGAGGCGCCGCTCCTATACAAAGAGCCGTTATGGAAGGCTACAACTTAAGCGGCGTCTCGACATTCAGGATCGAAAAAGAGATGGATGCTGGAAGCATCTACCTTGCCGCTCCAATGCCGATAGGAGAAATGACTACCGCGGGTGAACTCCACGATCTGCTTAAAATGTTCGGCGCGGAACTGGTCTGCGCAACGCTTGATCGATTTACGAAGGGCGAAAGGAAGCTGACACCGCAAAATAACGATGAGGCAACCTATGCGCCGAAAATCGGGCCGAACGAACAGGAGATAGACTGGACGCAGGATGCGGAAGTAATAGACAGGAAAATACGCGGTCTGTCGCCTTTGCCCGGCGCGTTTACCCATTTCAGGGGTAAACGGATTCTACTGTTACGCTCGTCAATCGGGGGTTTTGAGGTAGACGATGTCCTTCCCGGAGCAATAGTCAACGTAAGGTCGAATTACGTGGAGGTTAAAACCGGAAACGGTACGGTGGCGCTTTACGAATTAAAACCGGAAGGCAAGGGAGCAATGAGCAGCGGTGAGTGGTCCAAAGGGATGAGGATAAACAAAATGGAATGCTTTGAAAATGAAAAGGCTGATTAAGTGAATATCTGCATTATCGGAACAGGTTACGTCGGCCTCGTTACAGGCACTGTATTCGCCGAATTGGGAAACGACGCCGTATGCGTCGACAAGGTCGCGGAAAAAATCGAAAAACTGAACAATAACGAGATGCCGATATACGAACCGGGTCTCGAGGAACTTGTTACGCGCAACCGCAAAGAGGGCCGGTTAACTTTCACGACCGACCTGAAGTCAGCCGTTCAGGCGTCCGAGATAATCTTTATATGCGTTAATACGCCCACGTCCGATAACGGCGACTCGAACCTCTCCTATGTGAAGGAGGCGGCGAAGGAGATCGGACAAAGCATGAACGGCTACAAGATAATCGTTAATAAAAGCACGGTACCCGTGGGAACGGGAGACCTGGTGCGGGACATCGTAAGCCAGAACTACAAAAATAACCATGATTTCGACGTTGTATCCAACCCGGAATTTCTGCGGGAAGGCTCCGCTGTCGACGACGCGCTGAATCCGGACCGCATCATAATCGGCGCACCGACCAAGCAGGTGGCATTCAGGCTTTTGGAACTTTACTCGTCCCTGGAAGCGCCGATGATAATAACGGACGTCTATTCCGCCGAGATAATCAAATACGCATCCAACGCATTCCTCTCAACCAAGATATCGTTCATAAACGCAATAGCGAACCTTTGCGAAAAGGTCGGCGCGGACGTGGAAGACGTTGCGAAAGGGATAGGGCGTGACCCGCGAATCGGAAAAGGATTTCTTAACCCCGGGCTGGGATTCGGCGGATCGTGTTTTCCGAAGGATATCAAGAGCCTGGTATATACATCGCAAAAGTTCGGTTACGATTTCGAGCTGTTAAAAACCGTCCTTAAAATAAACGAAGAAAGGGCGGATCATTTTTTCGGGATGATAAAAAGCCGCTTCCCTAACCTTGCAGGCAAAATATTTGCCGTACTGGGCCTTTCTTTCAAGCCGAACACGGACGACATGCGCGAAGCAAAGTCCATTGAAATTATCGAAAAACTTACAGCCGAAAAAGCGGTTGTAAGGGTCTTCGACCCGGTCGCCATGCCCGCCGCGAAAAAACTACTCAACTCGGTAACTTTTTGCACAAGCGCATACGAGGCGTGTTCATCGGCCGATGCAATGGTTTTAATCACCGAATGGCGCGAGTTCAAACAGCTCAACCTTGAAAAGATTAAAAACAGCATGAAAACAGGCGTGATTTTTGACGGACGCAATATCTACGACCCGTCGCGTAAAGAAAAAATGGGTTTTGAATATTATAGCGTCGGACGGGGCAAATGGCCGAAATCCTCGTAACCGGAGCCGCCGGATTTTTAGGCTCGCATCTAACCGACCGGCTAATCGCCGAAGGACATAACGTAACGGGGGTAGATAACTTTATAACCTCCAGCGAGGAGAACCTGGCCCACCTGAAAAACGAACCGCGTTTCAACTTCATCGAACGAAATATAAGCGATGGCCTGGAATTTACCGGCAAACTCGACTACCTTCTTAACATGGCTTCTCCCGCAAGCCCGATAGATTACGCGGAAAAGCCGATTGAAACTCTCAAGGTCGGCTCCTTCGGAACGTATAACTGCCTGGAGCTGGCAAAAGAAAAAAAGGCTGTTTTCTTTCAGGCCTCCACCTCGGAGGTCTACGGCGATCCCGCAATATCCCCGCAGCCGGAGGAGTACTGGGGCAACGTAAACCCGGTCGGCCCAAGGGCCTGTTACGACGAAGCCAAACGTTTTTCCGAAGCGCTTACGATAAACTACCGCGACCTAAAGCTGGTGGACACGCGGATAGTAAGGATATTCAACACGTACGGCTCCAGAATGCGCCTCAACGACGGGCGCGCCGTACCGAACTTCATAACGCAGGCGATAAATGGCGAACCGATTACCGTATACGGCGGCGGGTCGCAGACACGCAGTTTTTGCTACGTCGACGATCTTATTGACGGCATAACGAAACTGCTTTTTTCAAACGTCAACAGTCCGGTAAACATCGGCAACCCGCACGAAATGACAATCCTTGAGATAGCGACAAAAATCAGCAAAACGCTTGGCTCCAAAAGCGAAATAATATTCAAGCCGCTGCCGGTAAACGACCCGATGCAGAGAAACCCTGATATTTCCAAAGCAAAAAAACTGCTCGGTTGGGAGCCGAAATGGAAGCTGGACGACGGACTGGCGGTAACGATAAAGTACTTCGCTTCCGCTGTCCGCTAGCCACCCGGTTACATCGGGTTGAAATATGCCGGCGCCGGCGCAGACAGCCAACTGGTAACTACCTGTAAATTTAAATTCACGGCTATGCCGCAATTTGCTGTCCGCCTGGCGGACCTGTGTTAACATTTTGTTCGTGAGGAAGTATCCCAGGCAGGCCATAAAGGACTGGCCGGTAAGCGAGCGGCCCAGGGAAAGGCTTATGCGGTACGGTCCGGAAGGACTAAGCGAAGCACAGCTCCTTTCAATAATACTCGGCTCCGGCGCGTCGTCTCACGGCAAATCGGCCATCGATCTCGCGCGAAACCTTCTTGAAACATTCGGCGATCTCAACGGGATAGCCTCCGCAAGCGTAACGGAACTCTGCTCGGTCCCCGGCATGGGCAACACGAAGGCGGCGCAGATAAAAGGCGCGCTGGAACTCGGACGGCGGTTCGTGTCAGAAAAACACGCGCCTTACGGCAGCAACTTCTCCACAAGCGCGGAGGTATCGGGATATTTTACTCCTCTTTTGCAGGACGTTAAAAAGGAGCTGTTCAAGATCGTCCTGCTGGACAGCCAGAACCGCATGATGGGCGACGTTACAATTTCGGAAGGATCGCTGACCGCCAGCATTGTGCACCCGCGCGAAGTTTTTAAACCAGCTATCCGCGAATCGGCGGCGGCAATCATCCTCATTCACAACCATCCCAGCGGTGACCCCGCGCCGAGCCGCGAGGACAAGGCGATTACCAACAAGCTCGCTTCCACCGGGGAAGTGGTAGGCATAAAAGTGCTTGATCACATCATAATCGGAAGAAACGGTTACTTCAGCTTTTGCGATGAAATGCTTTTATGAAATGAAACCGCGCGTACCTGAAAAGTATAACTGAAAAAAGGAAAACAGATTGCCCAATACGGAACTTTATAGGCGGTTCAAGGAGATAAGACCGGTGTCGGTCGTCGTTGTAGGCGACGTGATACTGGACGAGTACATAGACGGCGAGATAAACCGCATCTCCCCCGAAGCTCCGGTGGGCGTACTGGATTGCAGATCGGAATCATACATGCTCGGCGGCGCGGCCAACGTCGCGGCCAACGTGGTTAAACTCGGATGCAAGGCGGCCCTTATCGGGGTGACGGGCGGCGACACCGCCGCGGCGGAACTTAAATCTCTTCTAAAACAGGAACGGATAGACGCGGAACAGGTTGTAACAGCCCGCGACAGGCCGACCATTAAAAAGTCGCGCATCATCTCAAAGCAACAGCAGCTTCTGCGTATCGACAGGGAAAACCGCGTTCCCATTCCGAAAAGCGTGGAAAGCAAACTGATGCAAAATTTCAAAAAAGCGCTCGCAAAGGCGGACGGGGTAATAATTTCCGATTACAACAAGGGACTGCTGACAACAAAGCTGCTGCGCGAAGCCATCTCATACGCAGGGAAAATGGGTAGACCGGTAGTGGTGGACCCGAAGGGCGATTCGTTCGCAAAGTACAAGGGAGCGGACGTAATTACTCCGAACAGGGCGGAACTGGAAAAATCGACCGGCATGAAATGCGGCGATAAAAAAAGCGTGGAAAAAGCGGCGCGGCAAATTATTAAAAGGTATTCCATATCATGCGTACTGGCCACTCTCGGGGCTGACGGGATGGCGCTGTTTGCGAAAAAAGGTGAGTCGTATTTTTTTCCCACGGTCGCGAGGGAAGTGTTCGACGTTACCGGCGCGGGAGACACCGTCGTTGCCGTTTTTACGGCCGGATTGCTGGGTGGGATGCTGCCCGAAGAGGCGGCGCGCCTTTCCAACCACGCGGGCGGGCTGCAAGTGGCGCAC
>JBHHVT010000054.1:0-11290 GCA_046754425.1 Nitrospinota bacterium
GCCGAGAAGAAGAGCGTCTGCCGTGTCTTTGGAATATCGGCGATAATTTTCTTTACATCGTGAATAAAACCCATATCAAGCATCCTGTCCGCCTCATCAAGGGTGAACAAGTCCAACTGGTCAAGAAACACCATCCGCTGCCGCATCAGGTCCAGCAGCCTGCCTGGTGTGGCGACAAGTATATCGACGTTGCGGGAAAGCGCGCGGGACTGCGGCACAATGCTCACACCGCCGTACACCGTCGTGTGCGATATCTGCAGGTACTTGCCGTACTTTTTAATGCTTGCGCCTATCTGGTTGGCAAGTTCCCTGGTAGGAGTAAGAATCAGCGCGCGCGGCGCTCTCTTTTTATAAGGACTCCTGCCGCCCGCCAGCTTCTGGAGTATTGGAAGGGCGAAGGCGGCTGTTTTTCCTGTGCCTGTCTGCGCACTGCCGAGCAGGTCGTTCCCGGCCAGTAGAGCAGGTATCGCCTGTGCCTGTATCGGGGTCGGTGATTCGTATTTTTCATTGCGCAGGGCACGACGGATAGGTTCAATGAGGCCCAGGTTTTCAAACGATATTGTCATATAGTGTCTTTCAAGAAAGTAGTTTAAGAAAAAATCACCGGCGGCAATATGCCGCCAGTGCATGTGAACTTTTTAGAAGCGTCTCGATGTTCGAGGTTTGCGGTCTTCCGCCTGGTTTACCTTAATGTTGCGTCCGCCGATATCTTTTCCGTTGAGCGCTTTTATGGCCGCGTCGGCGTCCGCGTTATCCATTTCTACAAAGCCGAAGCCGCGGGACCTGCCGGTTTCGCGGTCGGTGATCAGTGCGGCTGATTGCACCGCTCCGAATTCTTCGAATAGCGTCTGCAAATCGGCTTGTGTTACTGAGTATGCGAGGTTTCCTACAAAAATATTCATAACCTGTTTTCATTCCTTCAAAAAAAAGTATCCGCGCGGCAACCAAAGGCCGCCCGCGCTCTGTTGCCTAATCCTGGATAGAAAATCTGAAGCAGGTTGAATACATCAGCTTAACCAAAACCCGGCGTTATTAAATTACAACAAGTGAGCATAACAGCTTTTCAGTAGATTGTATATAAATATTTAAAATGTAGTAACCAAGTAGTTTAAAGCATGCAGAACCCCATTGGTTGTTCGGTTTATGCATCTGTTCTGCTTTGGCTAACCCGGTTATCTGTTCAATGATTGATGAATCCGGCGCATGTGCTTACGTTCGTCCCGGGCTATATGCGAAATCAGGCGGTAGAATTGTACCTTGGCTAAATCGTTGAAAACGAACCAGATCAAGGGTACGGTTTTCCCATTTTTATTACTCTTTGTTTAATTATTATCAAAATATATTTACCTTGATCATAAAAGCATGGATACCCGGTACTCTACCGTTCAAGAGCATGCTTAACGATTCTATTTATTAACCGTTGATGTTTTGCCTCTTCCGCGGCCAAATTGATGAAAAGCGCCTGCAGATCTTTTCTGTCCGTACTATAAACGGCATTTAAATAGAATTCCTCCGTATCCTTTTCGCTCTCTTTCATTAAACGGACAGCTTTTTCCAGGCTTACAACATTCATTAGTGTGTCGCTGGAAAGCGTCTCGTCATGAAGCTTAAGAGGATTTTCTGGTGTTATCCAAGCAGGTTCTTCGTCTGTAAAAATAAAGCCTTCCTCATAGCATGTGAGTGCCTTTGTGAGTTTTTTACGATGGCCCTCTTCGACAATGGAAAGAATCGCCGCTTGATATTTAATGACTCAACAATTAGTGTTAACAACAGGTAACCTATGAATAACCAAATAAAATTAGTATTATACGTTTGCGGACTTCTAGTACTCGTATCCGTTTTATTGAAATTTGCCACTGGTAATATATCCGTCAACCGCAAAATACCCAACCTCTACGCGCCTCAATACAAAGAGACTGCAAACCCGGCACGGCTCGAAAAGGTCATGCCAGGCGACAGGGACTACATAATAAAAAACTACATAATGATAAAATCAACACGCGCACGGAAAATAAACGAGTTCCGGCTCGAAACGCTTGAAGGGGAGCCTATCGATTCCACTCAATTTACCGGTAAAGTTACAATGCTCTACGTCATGGGAGTATTCAACGATACTTCAATACTAGAACTGCCCAAATTAGAGGAGCTTGTAGCAAAATATAATAAAGACGAGTTCAGGGCCTATGGAATAGTCGTCAGGTCTCTTCCGAGCGAATTTGAGGTTTTTTCAAAGAAACACCCTGTCCCCTTCCCTGTCGCAATAGTTGAGAAAAAAAATCCTATCCCGATCTCGTTCATTCCAACAAACATTTTCATAGACAAGCAGGGACTAGTTCGCGCCTATATATCTGGCAGGGAAATGGATGAGGAAGTGCGTGAATTTATTATCGAAAGACTGTTAAAAGAGTAAAATTCACCGAATTTTCCCGAACAACAATTAAAAAGAATTGTTGACACCATTTCAAAAATGAATATAATGTCCACCAAAAAGCTATATAGGACTAATTGGGTCTCATTAATATAATTAATGGTTTGATGGGTAGTTATTGAAATGCTTAAGCTATCAAAAAAGGGGGAATACGCCATTAGGACGATCTTTCACCTGTCATTTTTCAATGACGTATGCATAACGAGTGACATTGCCAAATCACAACAGATACCAGTACCTTTTTTAAAAAAAATTATTCAGACATTGAAAGTCGGCGGTCTTGTGAATTCCGTGAGAGGCAAAGGCGGCGGAATCATTTTAAAAGTCTCCCCTGCCCTTCTTACAATGAAACGGGTTATTGAAGCAATAGAAGGGCCGATAGTGATAAACGAGTGTCTTGCATGCCCAGGCGCGTGCAAACGCGATGAAATTTGCCCTTTCTACTCAATGTGGGCCGATTGTCAAAACAAAATTGCCGCTATATTGGCAAGCTGGAACTTCGGTACCGTAGTAAACCACTATAAGAAACTTATAGAAAAAAATAAAAATCGGATAATAGGGGGAATTTTATACCCCAATAACGTGCCGGTGCTTAATTTTTCATTGGTCTCCGGATAACTCTTTAATGGTATTTAATAAAACAATTTATTTAATTTTTAAATTAGGGGGAAACATATGAGTTCTGAAGCACATGCGCAACCGCTTGAATGGGAAACAAGCGCGGCGCCACTATTAATCGTCGTCGGCATCTTTTTAGCGTTGCCGCTGGCATTCTCAGCATATTTTGTATATGCAAACACCCTAATGACGGCAATTCTCGCGGGGATCGGAGCTCCGGTACTTTTAGCTGGAATTGCAAAGTGGACGTCAGAGGGGATGCATGCAAAACACGGTCAATACGGCTTTGCCGAAGCAGGTCTTCCCGTATTCATAATTTCCGAGATTTTTCTTTTTCTGGGACTTTTTGCTGCCTACTGGTCAACACGCCTGCTTTCAACAACATGGCCGCCGGAAGGTACTCCCCATATCTCATACGGTCTGCCTATAATCATGACTATAATTCTGGTCTCATCCAGCTTTACAATCCATATTGCCGAGATGAAACATGAAGAGAACGATCATGCAGGATTCAAATCGTGGCTTATGATTACTATCGCACTGGGCCTGCTTTTCATCAGTTGTTCGGTATACGAGTACAACCACTTGATTCACGAAGGTTTCGGCCCCAGCACCAATGTTTACAGCGGCGCCTTTTACGGGATAACCGGTTTTCACGTATCGCATGTGATAGTAGGCGTAAGCATCTTTATAGCAGTGCTGCTTCCCGCATTAAACGGGCACACAAACAAATCTTTCATCAGCTGCGCCTCCGTGTACTGGCACTTTGTAGACATAATCTGGTTTTTTGTCGTATCCGAAGTTTATTTCTGGTAAGAGGATTAAGATGATTAAGGCTTCGCGCATTACGATATTTATTTCAGCAGTAGCGCTGTTTGCTTTATCCGGCTTAGCCGAAGCATCCTACAACCGGACACCTGAATCATCGATTGATCTCGATGTTTTTAAAATTGATGAGGATACCTTTTTGGGTACCCGAATCAACGGAGATTTTATGCTGACGGATGAAACCGGCAGTGAGTTCAGGCTGGAGGACAAGTTCGGCAAGCCGCTTATACTTGTCCTATCGTACTTTAGCTGTGACGGCGTATGTTCCGCTGTAAACAACGACCTCAAAGAACTGCTTGCAAGCGTCAAAAGGATGAATATCGGAAAGAACTACAACATTCTTACCGTTTCATTTGACAAGTACGATACGGCCGAAACAACCAAAATGTTTAAAGACAAGCTGAGCCTGCCGGAAAAGACGGCAAAGGCATGGACATTCGCAACATTGAAGGAACCGGAAAATATTAAAAAGCTGACCGACGGTATCGGCTTTAAATATTTCTGGTCGCCCAGGGACAGGGTCTTTTACCACCCAAACATTTATGTTTTGGTATCGCCCGAAGGCAGGGTCACCAGGTACCTTTATGCATCTTCTATCGAAGGCAAGGACATCGAACTTGCCCTGATAGAAACCGGAAAAGGCCAGATAAGGCCTTCCGAAGTTATTAACCTAGTCGCCAGTTACTGCTACAGCTACAACTACAAGGAAGGAAGATATACATACAACATTCCGGTTTTTGTGGCTGTCGGCTCGTTGACGATTGGCGTTACTTCATTAATCGTTTCCTTAATTGCTTTTAGAAGGAAAAAAAATAAGAGGGGGTCAATAGGATAATGAAAATAATATCTAAAACGCTACATGGTTTGGCGGCATTGATGCTGTTCACCGTGCCGGCTTTTGCGTCTGAAACCGCACCCGGTGAACTGCCCAACTTGGTGGAGGGCTGGGATCACCTGTGGTTCGAACTGATGATGGACCTGTTGGTCATCGGCGCGATTTTCGGGACTGCGGCAGTTTATATGCTGATTAAATACAAGGCCAAAAGTCCCGACGACGTGGGCCACGGCCCGAAACTTTCCACCGCACAGATGTGGGGCTGGGCGCTTATACCGGCATTCATCTTCATGGCCGACGACTTTTTCCTTGCCGCCAAGGGATGGGCTTTATGGAACGACTACAGACGGGTGCCCGAGAACGCAGTTGAGATAAAAGTAATAGGAAGCCAGTGGAACTGGGAATTCGACTACGGTGACGACGTTACTTCCGACATCCTCAAAGTACCGGCGGGCCGGCCTGTCGTCCTACGGATGACAAGCGAAGACGTAATTCACTCGTTTTTCATGCCGGCTCACCGCGTGAAAGAGGACTTGATGCCGGGACGCATAACATACCTCTGGTTTTATCCTAAAGAGGTAGGCAAGACTTTTGTAACGTGCGCCGAGTTCTGCGGCACCAACCATTCCGATATGGTGGCTGACATCATTACTGTACCGGAAGCGGAATTCCACGCTTGGCTTGACGCGGAAAAAGGGATAGAGGTGGCTTCGGCACAACCGGTTGCAAACGGCGTCAGCGACGGTGAAACGATTGCTGATGCGCCTGAACAGATAATACCTACCGGGGAGGGCAATTAACAATGAAAGAGTGGATTTTAACTACCGATCACAAAAGGGTCGGTGTCCTGTACCTGATTGGATCAATTGCCGCTTTTGCCGTTGCGGGAACGATGGCCGTTTTGATCCGCCTGGAGCAGTGGGGCCCGGGCTTTAATATTGCGGAAGATACAAACACCTATAATGAATGGCTTTACTTCCATGGTGCGGCCATGATTTTGGCGTTTCTTATCCCCGGTCTTACCGGTTTTGCGGCCAACTACTTCCTGCCGCTTATGATAGGCGCGCCCGATGTCGCGTTTCCACGAATAAACGCATTCAGCGTCTGGCTTTTCTGGATGGCTATCGTATTGGCTCTGCTGTCGCTTGCCATACCGGACACGCCCGATATCATGTGGACGGGTTATGCTCCATACTCGACTATTACGGAGGGCAATACGGCGTTTTACGTCTTTACCGTCCACTTATTGGGTTTCTCCTCAATTCTCGGCGCGGTTAACTTTCTTGTAACCGTTATTTACATGCGCGCTCCGGGAATGGGCTGGAACCAGCTGAATATGTTTGTCTGGACGACGGTTGCGGCCTTTGTGCTTCAGCTTATTTTCATTCCGGTTCTCGCCGCCGCAGTTACACTGCTACTGTTCGATAAGTATCTTGGGACGCATTTCTTCGATCCCGCCGCGGGCGGAGACGTGCTCCTTTATCAGAACCTCTTCTGGTTCTACTCTCATCCGGCTGTTTACGTTATCCTCCTGCCTGCTGTCGGGCTGTTCATGGATATCGTCGCAACAATGGCAAAAAACCGGATATTCAACTATAAAGTGGCCGTATACGGCGGCGTATGGGGCACGGCCCTGATTGCGGGTGATGTGTGGATACACCATCTCTACGTTACCGGCATGCCGGACTGGATACGTATCGGCATGATGGTAACCACATTGATGATTTCAGTACCGGTGGGACTGCTGGCCATGTCGATGTGGGGCACTCTCTACAGGGGCTCAATAACATTCAATACGGCTATGTACTACTGCTCCGCCATGTTTTATCTGTTCCTTATGGGAGGCCTTACCGGTATTCCGAATGCGATGACCGCAATCGACCTGATGATAAGCGATACGTCATTCGTCCACGCTCACTTCCACTTCATCATGGGACTGTTCGCTACCTTTGCCGTGTTTGCCAGCGTTTATTACTGGTTCCCGAAAATGACCGGTAAGTACGCTAACGAAAAGATAGGCAAAATCGGATTCTGGTTCAACTTCATCGGTGTTAATACCGTATTCATACCGCTGTTCATCATCGGACCGCAGGGTATGCCGAGAAGGTACCCGAATTATGAAATGTTCCCTCAGTTTGAGCCGTACCACCATGTAGCTACCTACGGCGCCTTCATTGTGGCGACAGGCATGGCTATAACGATTCTTAACTGGATTGGAAGCGCCATTGCCGGCGAGAAGGCTCCGACGAACCCGTGGGGCTCGAAATCGCTCGAGTGGACGCATACGGCCAGCCCGCCGCCTCCGGGCAACTTCCCGGAACCTGTCACGGTAAGCGCTGACTGGACGCCGTACAACTACAGCTAGCATAGGACGCCGGAGGGACCGGAAACGGTCCCTCCGCTTTTGACCGCATGAATGAATCACGTTTAAAGTCGGCCGCGCCAAAGTTCCTTTTGGTGTTGACCATAATGTTTATCTATATTCTTATGGTTTTCGGCAACATTGTTACTTCCACCGGATCCGGCCTTGCCTGTCCCGACTGGCCGCTTTGTTACGGAACCATAAACCCTCCGAAACAGATTTCGATCTGGATCGAATGGACTCACAGACTTCTCGGTGCAACGACAGGCATACTTATACTCACCTCCGCGTTCATAACGTGGAAGATAGCCGGCAGCGCCCTTCGTAAAATCCTTGAAGCGGCGGTAATGCTTATCATCCTTGCCATTTTTCTTGGCGGAATGGTGGTTCTTGTAGAGGCGCCCTTACTGGACAATCTTGCGCGCATCGCACTTATCTCAAGCCATATCATTGTTGCGACGCTTATTTTCACTGGAATGATTCTGGTATTCCGGACCATAACATACGGCGTTGCCAATAACGACAAGGCGTACCAGCTCTCACTATTCGGCCTGTTATATTTTCAGGTATTTCTGGGAATATTTGTCAGGTACTCAAGCGCCTATACGGCCTGTCCTGATTTTCCGACCTGCCAGGGCAGTCTGCTTCCGCCCGATTTCTTGCCGGAAACACTTTTGTACTACACACACCGCGTTAACGCGCTGGTAATTTTTCTGCTCACTTTCTGGCATCTCCTAAGAACCTGGAACCGCGGAAGAAAACTGTTTTACCCATTGGTTACCTTTGGGTTAATAACCTTGCAGGCGGTTGTTGGCGTTCTGCTGGTGTTTACCGGGATGTTTTTACCGGTGATTATTTTACACGGCGCCGTCGGTTTTATTTTGCTGGGATGGGCCGCTTACCAAAGCGCGCCGCACATTATCCCAAATAACGGGGAGGTTGAATTCCGCGTATGATGAAAATAAGAACACTGCCGAGTGTAAAACCCTGGCCGGATAAAAAAACCTTGAAAGGGTTTATTATCCTCCCGAAACCCGGAATAGTAATGCTTGTAATCGTTTCCGGCTATACCGGCCTTATACTCGGTTCAAACGGCATGCCCGACTCCTATACGGCATTCTGGACGCTTTTGGGACTCAGCATGGCAACTGCAGGATCCGCCGTGCTGAATAACTTTCTGGACAGGGATATCGACAGCGTTATGCATCGGACGCGCGACAGGTCGCTGCCTTCGGGCGCCGTTTCCGCAAATCAGGCCTACATTATAGGAACCGTACTTGTCGCGGTCTCGTTAAGCGTATTGAAAATAAGCATCGGCTTTTGGGTGACGGTTCTTACCGGCGCGGCGGTGTTTAACTATGTAGTCATGTATACCATGTACCTGAAGCGCACGACGCCGCTCGCCACGCACATAGGCGGTGTTGCGGGCGCTCTTCCGCCGATGATCGGTTATACCGCCGCAAAAGGCGTCATAGACGATCAGGCGCTTATTCTTTTCCTGATTATAGTCGTCTGGCAGCAGCCTCACTTTTGGTCGCTGGCTTTAAAATATCGCAAAGATTACGCCAGGGCCTCTGTTCCGATACTGCCGGTTGCAAAAGGCGTATACGCCACCAAGATAAGGCTTTTCTGGTATACACTGGCGCTTCTGCCAGTTTCGGTACTGCCTTTTGCATTGGAAATGGCCGGAATTTACTACCTGATCGCCGCGATTGCCGCGGGTGCGTTGTATATGTGGTTAACCGTAAAGTTTCTTATGTCCGATAAAGACAAGGAAATGGTTCTGTTTTTTTATTCCATCGCGTATCTTATGGTAATATTTGGAGCAATGGTTATTGATCTGGTTTAATGCGCACCACCTACTCCGGCAAATGGTTTGCGCTTTCTATAATCTGCCTCGGAATCGGCGGATCTTTTGCGCTCTTAGTCGGCCTTAGCCGCGCTCCTTTCATCTCGGATTTTTTACCTAAGGATTATTTCCAGCATGCGCTCGTCGGCCATGTAACGTTTGCCATACTTTTTTGGCTTATGCTGTCGGCTGTGGTTTTATGGAGTTATCATTTTAAGGGCAGAGACCTCAACTGGAGTATTTGGTCGGCTATTGTCGGAACAGTCTTTGTGGCGCTTTCCGCGCTCTCCGCGTCCGGCGAAGCGTATCTTAACAACTACGTTCCTACCATTTTTGACCCGATGTTTTTTATCGGGCTTGCCGCCATGTTCATTGCCTTTGTAATAAACGTTTTCCACTACACTCCGGAAGCCGTCAAGGGGGTGTCGTCCGACGATATGGTAACAAACGGACTCTCTACGGCTGTACTTATCGCGCTCATACTGGCCGCCTCGGTGGCTGTATCCCTTGTTCGCCTCGGCGGTGACCTCGATGTGTTTATGCCTCAGGTTTTCTTTGAAAGGCTTTTCTGGATACCCGGTCATATTCAGCAGTTCCTTAACGGAGCCATGCTGGTTTCTGTCTGGTATCTGCTTGCGGAAATAACGACGGGCGATAAGTTACGTAGTTACGGCTTTCTAAAGTTCGCAAACAAAGTCCTGATTTTTTCCACCGGTTTTTTACTGGCGGTCTCCTTTTTCTTCGATCCGCTTGAAAGATCGATGAGAGTGGGCTCCGAAATAATTTACGCGTTTGGTCTTGGCGTTCCTCTTTTCCTGCATATCATCAACATTTCCCGCCAGTTCAGGTTCGACCGAAAAAGACCGGCATCGGTTTCCCTCGTGATTTCCATGACGCTCTACCTCTATGGCATTTTCATAGCTTATGGGGGATTCAATAACGACACGAGAGTTCCCGCCCATTACCACGGAGCCGTAACCGCATTGACGCTGGCGTTAATGGGTTTCGCGTACCATATGATTTCCGGCTATAAAATTCGCGTTGCATTACCGAGGCTGGCGCTGGCCCAACCATATGCCTACGGCATCGGGATGCTTCTTTTTATTACCGGGCTTTTTGTATCCGGTATTTTCGGCGCACCGCGAAAAACCTTTGGCGTCGGCTGGACGGAAAACAGCGCCGTGATTGCCTCACTGGGCCTTATGGGTATCGGCACCCTCCTTGCGGTTATTGGAGGCGCTATTTTTGTTGTATATTCAGGACTGACACTAATAAAGGAGGAAAAGCTTGATGGCTGATGAAAAAGGCAAGGCGCCAAAATCTAAAAAATGGTTATTGGCGGGATTCCTGATATTGGTAGTTATCTTTATGTACGTATCCGTAATCTACAAAATTAAGAACTACGGCCCATAAGCCGCTGATAAGTCCCTCTTGATTGCTACCGGTTATAGGGCACAATCCGAACTTATACTTTATAATTACTCTCCTTAAGTTAAAAGCCGTATGGGAAGGTGAAAATTGAACGTTGTAGAAACAGAAAACATAAGACACAGTTATCCGGCGAGAAGGAACGGTACCGCCAGACAGGCGCTTAACGGAATAGATCTATCAGTCGACCAGGGTGAAATCTTCGGCTTTCTGGGACCGAACGGTTCCGGAAAGACAACACTTTTTAAAATACTATCTACACTAATCTCTCCAAGCAGCGGCAGCGGCAAAATATTTGGATTCGATATAACCAGCCAGGTAAACGATGTGCGAAGGCACATTGGAGTCGTGTTCCAGCGGCCCAGTCTCGACAAGATGTTAACCGTCGGCGAAAACCTTCTGCACCAGGGACATCTGTACGGTCTGCGCGGCTCTGACTTGCGCGCGGTCACATCTACTCTGCTTGATAAATTCGGACTTACAGACAGGCGTGACGAACCCGTGCAACATCTTTCAGGCGGCCTGATGAGGCGTGTGGAGCTGGCGAAAGGTCTTATGCACAACCCCCAACTGCTGATTCTGGACGAACCCTCCACCGGACTCGATCCGGGCGCGCGCCGCGCTCTTTGGAAAACTCTGGGTTTGCTGCGTGAAAACGATTCGGTTACGATCCTGCTTACCTCGCACCTTAGTGAAGAGATAGACCAATGCGACAGGCTGGCGGTGATGGACCGGGGGAACATCGTAGTCACGGGATCCCCGGGTGAGCTCAAAAGGGAAATTGGCGGCGATATAGTTACGATAGTATCCCCATCCCCGGACGAGTTAATCGAAAAAATACGTAATAAATTTTCCGGAGAACCGATGATGGTTAATGGGGAAATAAGATTGGAAATCGAACACGGACACGAATTTATCCCCAAACTTGTCGAGTCGTTTCCC
>JBHHVT010000055.1:0-11257 GCA_046754425.1 Nitrospinota bacterium
GACTCTTTTTGGTTAAGGTTGAAGGACACCACCCCTGCACCCCTCCTCGTAAACCGAGGAGGGGAAAACTCATATTCCATCGTTGCTGAAATAGCCGGCTTTTCGACTGTTTCACTATTTTCCTTGCAGGTGCATACGCCATAAAAATTTTTCCAGAGCCGCTAGATAACTTCTTCGGCCGTTACGCGCGCCACCTCGGATGTGGAAGTAATGCCGCGGCTTACCTTTTCCAACCCGTCCTCGCGAAGCGTGGTCATCCCTTCCTTTCGCGCCAGCTCCTTTATCAGGTGAGCGCTGCTCTTTTTTAGAATCAGGCCGCGCACCGCATCGCTTACAGGCAGCAGTTCGTATATGCCGACCCGGCCCCTGTACCCCCTGCCGGAGCACGACGGGCAGCCGTTTTCCCTGTAAATCGTTCCGGCGTTTTTGCCGATAGCCGCCAGCGATCTTGCGGTTTCTTCATCGGCGACTGTCTCCTTCCGGCATTTCGCGCAGAGCATCCTCACCAGCCGCTGGGCCAGCACGCCGACAAGGGCGGAGCTTATAAGGTAGTGTTCCACGTTCATATCAAGAAGCCGAGTTATGGCGCCGGCGGAATCGTTGGTATGGACAGTGGAGAAAACCATGTGGCCGGTAAGCGCCGCCTGTATCGCTATCTCGGCGGTTTCATAATCGCGTATCTCCCCCACCATTATGATGTCCGGGTCCTGCCGCACGATTGAGCGCAGGCCGTTCTGAAAGGTAAGGCCGATGTTCGGCCGAACTTGAATCTGGTTTATCCCCTGCATCTGGTACTCAACCGGATCTTCGATTGTGATAATCTTCTTTTCGGGCGTGCTGATTTTATCGAGCGCCGAGTAGAGCGTCGTCGTCTTGCCGCTGCCGGTCGGGCCGGTTACAAGCAGCATTCCGTACGGCTTTTGTATTATCTCGTTGAAACCGGCAAGCTCCTTTTCCGGGAAGCCGAGGATATCGAGTCCGATCATCACCGAGCTTCTGTCGAGTATCCTCATAACGACGCTTTCGCCGTAAACGGTCGGGATGGTGGAGACGCGCATGTCTATATCTCTGCCGCCGATTCGCGTGCGTATCCTGCCGTCCTGCGGGAGACGCTTTTCCGCGATGTCGAGCCGCGCCATTATCTTTATCCTGGATATTACCGCCGCCTGCATTCTCTTCGGCGGCGCCTCCACGCCGTTAAGGATACCGTCGAGCCTGTACCTGACCGTCAGTTCGTTTTCGAACGGTTCCACATGGATATCGGACGCGCCGCTTTCCACAGCGCGCTGAATTATAAGGTTAACAATCCGTATTACCGGCGCGCCAGACGCCAGGTCGCTCAGGTGATCGGGATCCTCGTCGGTATCTTCGGCGTTCCCCATACCGCCCATGTCGTCGATTCGACCGGCTATCGTCTCCATCACGGTAGCGCCGCTGCCGAAGGAGCGCTCTATGGCGTGGTGGATCGCCTCTTCGGTGGCAAGGAACGGTTTCACCACCGTGTCCGACCCTACCAGCATCGCCTCCACCATCGGTATGGCCGCGGGATCGCAAAGTGCCACGTGGAGCTGGTCCCCTTCGAGACGGATGGGATATATCTTGTTCTCGGAAAGGAACGACGGCGACACTCCGGCCGACACGATGTCAAAACCGGAGTCCGTAACGGAGTCCGGCGCAAGCAGCGGAATACCGAACTTGCCGGAGATTATCCGGAGTGCGTCAAGCTCCGATACATACCCCATGGCTACTGCCGTTTTCCAGGGAGACGCATGGCCGGACGCGGACTGCGCCTTGATGTTCCGCCACGCATCCGTCGTCAGCCTGCCGGATTCTATCAGCGCCTGTTCAATCGTTCCGGGTTCGCTCATTTTTAATTCACGCTTTTGGCGTCGGTTTTAGCTCCACTTACCTTAATCGGTTTTGCCTTATCTTTCTTGAGAGCCCGTATTTCCGATGTCGACTGCGGCGCGGACGGCCCGCCCTTCTCAATCTCCAGATAGACTACCCGGCTCTCCCCGCTGTCGAGGCTTACAAGCTCGATTCTCTCCTCGTGGACCCGTTCCAGCACGTAATCGAAGAGAGTGTCCCCCTCATGGAAACTCTGCGACTCGGATTTTTTCGACCTAGCAGCTTTAGCGGTTTTTTTCGCCGTCATTGTCGCGGCGGCACCGGAGATGTGCGCCCTTGTGGCCGGGCTTCTTTTAACCGCTTTTTGGTCCGCGTTTATAATCGCTATTCGCGCCGGTTCGGAGATTATCGTCCCCACCAGCTTGAACTCGACGGACGGTTTTTCCACTTTGGCAACAGGCGCGGGCGGTGGCGGCGGGGGCGGCGGGATAACGTAGTTTTGCCGCTGTTTTCTGAATATATTCCCTTTGCTTATGGTGTCGGGTACCGTCACCCTCTTTTTGACCGCGAGCGGCGCGTCCTCGCGTTCGACTGCCGCCTGTTCAGGTGGGACTAGCGGAGCGGACCGGTTCAATACAGTGTTGCCGATACCGAGAACCAGACCGCCGATAACTATCGCGGCTATCGCATTCCACTGTTTGACGGGAACGAGGTAAAAGAGCTTGTCGATGAAACGTCTCAGGTCGTCAGTCATCTTAAAAAGTTAGTCTACCATCAATACTCGTAGATTGTACTGTTGCCGAATAAAGCAATTGAATAGGGATAACCATCAATCTATGTATCAGAAGATAACATAAAAAAATCCGGTTGTGCTTTATTGATAACGTGAATAATTCGATAGGCCGCATCAATAGCGCCGGAGGCCTCGGCTTCCGAAACGTGATCCCAGCCACCGTAATCGGCTGTAAAGCGAAGCTGCCGAAGAACCGAATAGTCCGACCCAAGTTTTTTAGGCCACTCGCCCGTCTTTACCAAATCCCTGTGAATGGCAACTTCGAGAGCGGAATGTTTTGAAAAGAATTGTCCCCTTAAAGCAAAAAGTGCGGAGGTGGCATAAAAAGCGGCGTAATTTGCTCTTGAAGCGGCTGTATCGGAATCGGTTGTCAGGTTAAGTTTTGCGGTATTAACAGCCTGAAGAGCGCGATTCCATAACTCTACGGCCTCCCGGCTCATGCCGGAATGCCTTCCTTCTTGGCATTACGGAATAACGCGAATTCACCGGCATCGTATGTTTTTACATTCACCGGTATGGCATGTATGGGGCGGAGAATTTCCAACTGAAGCGGGTAGAGAGCTTTTACTATTGTCTCCGTTTCCTTCCCTAATGAAACTGTGCCTTCAAGAAGAACCAACAAATCAATGTCGCTATCAGGAGCGGCATTGCCCATCGCCTCCGACCCGTAAAGAATAACCCTTTTCAAGCGGTTACCGTACACCGATTGAAGATCCTTCTTAATGTTTTCAAGTAACTTATTTTTATCCATCGTTTTGTTATTATATTACTTTCCCCGCGTAATTCACAAAACCGTACGACCCACCGCACCTGAAATTGATTGACACAAAACCATGCAGCTTATACCCTGTGTGACTTACTTATGGACGGCAAGATAGCATTTGTTTTTCCCGGACAGGGAGCCCAAAAGGTGGGCATGGGGCAGAATCTCGCCGAAAAATTTCCCTCAGCTAAAAACCTGATGGAAAGAGCGACGCAAACGCTCGGCTTCGACCTCCAAACACTCTGTTTTGAAGGCGACATTGCAGAACTTTCGCAGACGCAAAACACGCAGCCCGCCCTTTTAACGGTAAGCGCGATGGCGCTGGAGGCGTTCCGCGAAAAAAGCGGCGGCGCGATAAAACCGGATTTCGTGGCGGGACACAGCCTCGGCGAGTTTTCCGCCGTTTACGCGGCGGGGTCGCTGTCGTTCGAGGACGCGGTCGGAATCGTACGCAAAAGGGGCGAGTACATGTCGAGGGCGTCGGGCGGCGTGATGGCGGCCATAATCGGCCTGGACGTCGGCAAAGTGGAAGAGATCTGCGTGTCAGCCAGCGAGGGCGACAGCTTTATAAAACCGGCCAACTATAACGGCGAAGGGCAGACGGTGATAGCGGGTACTAAAGAGGCCCTCGAAAAAGCGACGCCCATGCTGAAAGAGGCAGGAGCAAAGATGGTGGTGCCGCTAAAGGTTTCGGCGGCTTTCCATACGCCATTTATGAAAGAGGCGTCCGAAAATCTTGCAAAAGACCTCGACGCGCTAACATTCGACAAACCGGAAGCAGTGCTGATAAACAATATCGACGCCGCGATAGTCGACAGCGGCGACGCGGTAAGAGAAGGGCTAAAACGGCAGGTGATGGGCGCGGTCAAATGGACGGATATAATGACGCAGTTCATCGATAACAACGTGCGGACGGTCGTCGAGTTCGGGACGGGACGTACACTTATCGGGATGCTGAAAAGGGCGGACAAAACGCTCACCCTGCTGAACGTGGAAAACGAGACGAGCCTAATTAAGGCGATTGAAGCGCTGTCGTGAAGATGCTGGACGGAAAGGTCGCGTTGATAACCGGCGCCGCGCGCGGCATCGGCCGGGAAATCGCCGCGGCGTTCGCAAAAGCGGGGGCGAATCTCTTTTTGACGTATAACAATACGCCGCTCGACGAAACGACGAAGGTTTTATCCGAACATTCCATGGAAGCCGGCTCTTTCAAAGCCGATGTGGCAAACTCGGAAGAGGCAAATGCGGCTGTAAAGGCGTGCGTGGAAAAGTTCGGCGGAATCGACATACTTGTAAACAACGCCGGAGTTACCAGAGACGGCCTCCTCATGAGAATGAAGGACTCGGATTGGGACGACGTTATCAACACGAATCTGAAGGGTGCGTTCAACCTGATACGCGCCGCGTCGAGAACGATGATAAAAAAACGCGCCGGGAAGATGATAAACATAGGGTCGGTTGTCGGCTCCACCGGCAACCCGGGCCAAGCGAATTACGCCGCATCGAAAGCGGGGCTGGAGGGGCTTACCAAAGCCGTGGCGAGGGAACTGGCGGTACGCAACATACAGGCGAACCTTATAACACCCGGTTTTATCGTTTCAGACATGACGGAAACGATGGAGGAAAAGGCGAGAAACGCTATAATAGAGAGCATACCGCTGGGAAGGCTCGGAAAGCCGGAAGACGTAGCTAACGCGGCGCTGTTTCTGGCGTCGAGCGCTTCCGATTACATTACCGGCCATGTGTTGCAGGTTAACGACGGTTTATATATGTAATTATCGGCCTGCCGTCAATTATTCGGCAGACCTCGCAACAGGCAAACATTTTATCGTGGAGAGACATTAATGAGCAGGAAAGCAGTAATAATCGCACTGGCCGCCGTCTTCGCACTCGGTGCTGTCATCGCCTCCTTTATCGGTGCCGGTCCGTCCAAAAACGTTTCGGATTCGCCGCAGGTGCAGTCAATTGACGACGCGTTCGCCGGCAAATCCGCCGAGGAGTCGGTCGAGATAGACGTTAAAACGCTGCCGGAGGTAGTCGCTCAGGTTAACGGCGGCAAGGTAAGCAGGGAAGTATTCGTCCGTTCGTTTTCGAGCCTGAAAAACGAACTGCAAAGGGTCGGGCGGACGGTAACAAATGAAAACATTGATGCCGTAAAGCGCAATCTTCTGGATAGCATAATCAACACGGAACTCCTTTACCAAGAGTCTGAAAATGAGAAAGTATCGGTTGACGACAAAGAGATATTGGCGCAGTTCGCTCAGATAAGGTCGCAGTTCCAGACGGAGGAAGAATTCAATAAAACGCTTGCGCATGAACTGTACACGGCGGATGAGCTGAAAATGGAAATCCGAAAGGGAAAAATGATCAACTCTCTGCTGGAGGCAAACGTTTACGGCAAAGTAAACGTATCGGAAGTGGACGCGAAAAAATTCTACGATGAAAACAGCGACAAGTTCAAACAGCCCGAAACGGTAAAGGCGCGTCACATTCTTATAAAGCTGGATCAAAACGCTGACAGCGACGCCGTCGCAAAGGCGGAAAAGCAGATGGAAGAGATCACCAATAAACAAAAAGAAGGGGTGGATTTCGAGGAGCTTGCGAAGCAGTACTCCGAAGGACCGTCGGCGCCCAATGGGGGAGACCTCGGCTATTTTCCGCGCGGAGCGATGGTGCCGGAGTTCGAAAAAGCCGCTTTCGCGCTGAAACCGGGAGAGGTAAGCGGTATTGTCCGAACGCAGTTCGGACTACACCTGATTAAGGTTGAAGACACGCGCGAAGCCGGGGTTCAGGAATTCACGGAAGTAAAGGACAAGGTCATCGACAGGCTGAAGATGCTGGAGAGAAAAAAAGTGTTGGAAGGGTACATAGCGGAGCTGCGAAAAAAAGCCGATATCAAAACTTTTATCTGATCCGGCTTGCGTCTTAGCGTTGTAATCGTTAATTACAATACCGGGGGATACCTCGGCGCCTGTCTGGCGTCGATAACGCAAAAGTTCAGCGGGACGGAGTACGAAGTTATCGTGGTCGATAACGCGTCCAGTGACGGATCGGCGGATGCGGCGGGTGGTATCCCGCGAACGCGTCTCATAAAAAGCGGCGATAACATCGGTTTCGGCCGAGCCTGCAATTTGGGCGCGCGGGAGACTACCGGTAAAAATATCCTGTTTTTAAATCCCGATACAAAAATACTTTCGAATAATATCGAGGCATTGCTAGACGGTTTCGAGGCCGATGAAAAAGTATCGGCGCTAGGTTGCCGGAACCGTCTGCCGGACGGATCGATGCAGCCGTCCGCCTACTCGTTTCCGACACTGCCGCAGGCGGCGGTTTTTGTTTTCCGGCTTCAGCGCGTCCTTATGTCGGCCCCCGCAATGAGACTGCTCACTCCCTTTTTAAAATCGCGGGTAGGCCAGTACGCCGACCATAGCGAGCGCAGAAAAGTGGACTGGGTAACCGGCGCGTTCATGCTGGTGAAAAGAGAACAGTGGGAAAGGCTGGAAGGGTTCGACGAGCAGTTTTTCCTCTTTTGCGAAGAGATAGATTTTTGCAAAAGGATTTCGCAAAGCGGCGGCGAAGTATGGTTCGAACCTTCCTTTGAAATGGAGCATTACGTCGGATACAGTTCCGATAGAGTGAAGCCGCTCGTCTTACTGGAAAAGTCCAGAAGCTACGTTTTATATTTTAAAAAGCACCACAGTGGCCTTAAATCCACCGGCCTCAGGCTTATGTTAGGTTTCGGAGTACGTTTGTGGATGGCATTTTACAGCCTGATGGGCGATCATGAATCTTATGAAAGCTACGCGGACGTTAAGCGGGAGCTCGGACTCTAAAGCCATGGAAAAATACGAACGGCTTACGGAAATATTACGCGGCATCGGCAGTATGGTGGTCGCATATTCCGGCGGCGTGGACAGCTCTCTGCTCGTAAAGGCGGCGCACGACGTTTTATCTAACGGCTCAAACGGCGGCAACGGAAAACTGCTGGCCGTAACGGCCGATTCAGGCAGTTACCCGCGCTCGGAATTCGCCGAGGCGGTGGAGTTGATAAAACAGATGGGCGTACCCCACAGAGTCGTGAAATCCGGCGAGATGGATATCCCCGGTTACACGGAAAACCCGCCCGACCGCTGTTTTTACTGCAAGGGGGAGCTTTTCGGCATATTGAAATCGATAGCTGACGATGGCGGCTACTCCACTGTCTGCGACGGCGCGAACCTCGATGATGCCCGCGACTACCGTCCGGGACGGCGCGCGGCAAAAGAGCTTGAAGTCCGCTCGCCGCTCATGGAGGCGGGGATGACGAAAGAAGATGTACGGCTTCACGCGAAAAGGCTCGGTCTGCCGAACTGGGATAAACCGGCGGCGGCCTGCCTGGCGTCGCGTTTCCCGTACGGATCGAAAATCACGCTTGAAAAACTTTCTATTGTGGAAAAGGCGGAGGAGATTTTAAAAAGCGCGGGCTTCCGTCAGCTTCGCGTCCGCCATCTCGGTGATACCGCCCGGCTGGAACTCGACCCGTCCGACATCGTCCGTTTTGTTAAAGACACCCGCCTCCCTGAATGGACTGCGCGGATAAAGGCGCTCGGCTTCGGTTACGTCGTCCTGGACCTTCAGGGATACCGGCAGGGCAGCCTCAACGAAAAGCTGCAAGTATAAGTACTTGAATATTTTGCAGTGATATGGTAGGTTTAAATGGTGCGAGAGGGATATTGCTCCAATAGTGCCATCTCACTTAGCCCTTCGCAAAGTCTAGTGAACTATCATGCCAGTAACATCATAATAAAATGCAAACTAAAGGATTAGAGCCATGATAGAGACATCCACGATAATCGAAGCAGTCTACTACTTTTTAAACAAAACCGGTGAAGCGACGAAGCTGAAACTGTTAAAACTGCTTTACCTTGCCGACAAATATCACTTGATACGATACGGAAGAACAGTCACCGACGACGATTATTACGCCATGGAACACGGCCCTGTAGGTTCAACAGTTAAAGATGTCCTGGAGTTTAACCGGTTTACTCTTGCCGAAAACGAGTACGCTTACGCATCAAAATTGTTTGACAGAATTGACGACAAAACTTTAAAAGCAAAACCTGGTATACAGTCGGGCGAATTGGAAATGCTTTCTGAAAGCGATATTGAAGCGCTCGATTTCATCATTAAGAAGTTCGGCAAAATGACCGCGGCGGAATTGAGAAACTACACTCACAGATATCCTGAATGGAAACAATACAGAGAGTTTTTTGAGAACAACCAGACTAAACGTGAACGGTTGAAAACCGAAGAGCTTCTTTCAATCCTGCCGGGCGATCCATTAGGCGTTACGCCGGAGCATATTGAGGAGTCGCGGGAAATCCTGACCGGGCATCACGAGTAATGGGATCTACCCCCTCATGTAGTAGTTAATTCGATAAACGATCCTTGCGTTGTTCACTTCAAGGATATAAAGCATGATCTAGACGCTCCCTCACACTATTATATTGTCCTGCCTGTCCTTAGAGATAAAGGCATGGTTATTTGCATCATAACGTCGCAAATGAATAAAAAGATAAGTTACTATGAGCGGGTAAATCAGAAAGCGATTCCCTGTCTTGTTCATGCCGACCAGCGTGATCTTACTTTTCTTAACCCCAAAAGGCCCAGCCTTATCGACTGCAATAGCGCAGAGCTTTTATCCAAAGGACAGTTAAACCACAGAATGGACACCAGTCATGGTATTGAAGTTGCACAAAGAGAAATTCCTGATGACCTTGTGGAAAAGGTGACAAACGCGATTCTAAACAGTCCTGTCGTTAAACCAAATGTGAAAAAAGCGCTTAAAGCCGGTTAAGGTCGATCAAAGGAAACAGCCTGCCTTGATTATGTAAATATAATCTAATAGTGTTAATTAAATTTTTTATGCAAGGAGAGGCTGGTGGCAAAAACATCCGTGGAAAGCCGGATAAGGGACGCAAGGATATCCGACGCGCGCGACATCCATCGACTGGTTCGCATGTGGGCCGATAAAGGCAATATGCTACAGCGCCCGCTTGTCGAAATATACGAATCCATACGCGATTTTATAGTCTGCGAAACTAACGGCCGCGTTGTCGGCGTGGCCGCACTGCATGTGGTATGGGAAAACATCGCGGAACTGCGGTCGCTTGTCGTCGATAAAGAATACGAATCAAAAGGAATCGGCAGGCGGCTCGTTGAAAAGGCTGTCGAAGAGGCGGTCGGACTCGGCGTGGAGGAACTGTTCGTGCTTACGTACATCCCGGAGTTCTTCACCAAACTCGGCTTTTCGGTAATCGACAAACAGACATTGCCCCACAAAATATGGACCGACTGCGTAAAGTGCCACAAATTCCCGGACTGCGACGAAACCGCCGCGTCAATAATGCTGAATCCATTGCATGGGCAGGCAACTGCGGCGGAGCCGTGAAATTACACTTCAGGTAGTTAGCAAGCGACAACATAGTGCCTCCCGTTGCAAACGGGCGCTTGCCAACTTTCCCCTCACACCGAATGTACCGCGGTACAAACTGCTTTATTAAAATCAACCACCATCTCATTACACAGCAGTTATAATCTAACTGAAAGGAGTGATAGAGCATGCGATACGAAGACCCTTTCAGGCAGGAGATGTGGGACTGGTTCCACAAACACTTCATACATACCGATCAGTGCGATCCGCCGGAGAGCGAACGGAGCGGCTATCAGTATGTATGCGGCGGCCCCTATTTTCCCGGCGACCTGCTCCGCAAGGAGTTCGGTGACAAATTCGACAGCGCGTTAATCGACGACGTTGTTGCCGCGCTGGAAGCCGAGGATAGCGAATGGGCGAGAGCGAGTCATTACTAGGCCGCCACTCGTCACTGACATTGCGGGCCCGTCGCGGGAAAGGATTGCCGGAGCGATTTATCGGGCGCGATAGAGCGTTGTGAGATTTCTGCCTTTGGACTTGGACTCATACATCGCCTTGTCAGCGCATTTTAAGAGTTCGTCCGGCAATTCCGAATCGTCCGGGAATTGCGCTATCCCTATGCTTATCGTAAAGAAGTACTCATTGCCCTCGTCGAGCATCGGCGTTTCGGAAATCTTTTGCCTCAGGCGGTCCATGAAGGTTATCGAGTTTGTCTTGTCCGTGGACGGCAGCAGAACCGTAAACTCCTCTCCGCCAAACCGGGAGTGGATATCCGACTGCCTTATGCTGTCCATAATAATAGTGGCAAGATGCTTTAACGCCCTGTCGCCCACAACGTGGCCGAAGCTGTCGTTGAAATCCTTGAAGAGATCCACATCGAGCATCGCCAGGCAGAAGCTTTCATCATAACGCTTTGAGTGCGCCATCATTTCAGCCAGTTTTTTATCGAAGTACCGCCTGTTGTTGAGGCCGGTAAGCGCGTCCGTATACGCTTCGGCAAGGTACCTTTCGGCCCTTTTCAAACCGGCCTCCACGCGCATGATGAGATCGCCCGGCTCGAACGGTTTTGTAATGTAATCGTCCGCTCCTTCCCGAAACGCCGACTGCCTGTCCTCCATGCTTCCCTGCGCGGTGAGGAAAATGAAGGGTATCGTATCGGTTGTACTGCTCTCCCTTACCTTTTTGCAGAACTCAAATCCGTCCATCCCCGGCAGCAATACGGCGGATACTATCAGATCGACCGACCCCTCCCGGACGACTTTAAGGCCCTCCATGCCGTCCGAGGCGGTGAGCAAATCGTAACCCGCGTCTGCAAGAATTTTGTGGATATTGTTAAGGGTTTGTGGAGAGTTTTCCACTACCAATATTTTTCTTTTTTTATTTTCCATCACTACTGTCCGGGGAAAAATGAGGATATTGGCTTGAACCTCACTTTTATTAA
>JBHHVT010000056.1:0-11142 GCA_046754425.1 Nitrospinota bacterium
TTCGACATCACAGAGCGCAGGCAGGCGGAGGAGACGCTAAGGGAGAGCGAAGAAAAGTTCCGTTCCGTAACAGAGACTGCCAATGACGCCATCATCTCGGCCGATGGCAGCGGAAAGATTATCGGCTGGAACAAGGGCGCCTTACAAATCTTCGGGTATAAAGAGGAAGAAGCGCTGGGCAAGCCGTTGACGCTTATTATGCCCGAGAAATACACGAGCGCCCATCTAAACGGTTTTGCCCGCTATCTCAAAACGGGTAAACCGACAGTTATCGGTAAAACCGTCGAACTGGAGGGATTGCACAAAGACGGCAGGATACTCCCAATAGAGTTCTCTCTTTCAAGCTGGACTTTGGGGAAAAGCAGGTATTTTACCGCAATCCTTCGCGACGTCACCGAACGCTACGCCGCGCAAACCGCGTTGAAAAAACTTGATAACGCCGTTAATCAGGCGACGGAAGCGGTGATTATTACGGATGCCGAAGGGATTATTGAATATGTAAATCCAGCTTTTGAAACGATTTCAGGTTACTCCATGGAAGAGGTCATTGGAAAACATACGCGGATTTTAAAGTCCGGCAAACAGGACGATATTTTCTATAAAAACCTTTGGGATACTATTTTGTCCGGCGAAATCTGGAGGGGCGAAATCGTAAATAAAAGAAAGTCCGGCGAGCTTTACCCCGAAGGACTGACCATTTCTCCCGTACTGGACAAACAGGGAATAATTACAAATTTCATTGCCGTTAAAAACGACATAACGAATCGAAAAAAAGCGGAAGAAGAGATAATTAATGTTAATCAGAAGCTAAGGAAAGTATTGGAGGATCTGAAAAATACACAGTCAATGCTGATCAGATCCGAAAAATTGGCGTCAATGGGAGCGCTTTCGGCCGGCGTTGCCCATGAAATAAAAAATCCGTTAAACATAATCAGTACAATCGTACAGCTGCTGGCAATGGAAGACGGTTTATCCGAAGAAAAAGATATCGAGTACAAGAAAATACTTCAACAAATCGACCGGGCGGTAAAAATAACCGAAAACCTTCGTGATTTTGCAAAGGAAAGAGAGCCTGAAAAGAAGAATATCGACCTTAACATATTATTAAACAGGACATTGAGACTGGTTGAATACGAAATGAGAACAGAAAATATCAGGATAATTCGAGACTTTACCGCTGAATCAACAAATTATATTGGCGATCCTGATCAGTTTTCCCAGGTATTTTTAAACATAATAAACAATGCCCGCGAAAGTATGAATGAAAAACAGAATTCTTTAAGTAAATCAGTTGCCGAAAGCGTAAAATGGGAAGCGATTTTAACGGCTAAAACTGAAGTAATGGAGAATTCTATAATCATTATGTTTCAGGATACGGGTCATGGAATCTCTCCGGATATAATTGATAACGTTTTGGACCCTTTTTTCACGACTAAAGAAAAGGGTACGGGATTGGGAATGTCCATATCTTACGGAATAATTGAAAACCACAACGGAACCTTGGAAATTGACAGTAAACAGGGAGAAGGGGCAGCTTTTAAAATAACCCTGCCCCGAAATAAATAAATATTAAAATGAAATATATCCGAATTGAAAATGAAAGCTCCCCGCGACAAGCTGAGAGGTATCTTGTGAGCTTGTACAAAAAAATTCCTCTCCTTTTCAAGGGGAGGTGGCGCGAAGTGCCGGAGGGGTTTTCAAAGGAAAACCACCCCTCAATCCCCTCCTTGAAAAGGAGGGGAAGATCGGGAAATGTAACCCACGGCAAGCCGTGAGGAATAATAAATAAAACGATGGAAAAAACCAGTTACAGAATTCTTATCGTCGACGATGAAGTGGATTACTGTGAAGCGATGAAAGAAATCCTCATAAAGGAAAATAACGAAGCAAAGTTTGTACTGAATGGAAGTGACGCCCTGGAAAAAGTGAAAAACGGCTGGCCGGAAATTGTTCTTCTGGATATTCAAATGCCCGGCATAAGTGGAATCGAGACATTGAAGGGAATTCGGAAATTCTCGGAAGACTGTATTGTCATCATGTTAAGCGCCACGGAAGATATGGATTCCGGTCTTGGCGCGATGAAGCTTGGAGCAAACGATTTTTTACGCAAGCCCGTAAACATTGCCGAATTGAAAAAATCCATAAAGATAAACGTCGAAAGAGTGCAATTGGTTGCCCAGCTTCGCCGACATCAAAAAGAATTGGAAAAAACTGTAATTGAGCAAACCGCTTCAATTAATGATCTCTATTTATCGTTGAAAAAGGCGAACCTTGATATAGTACGCGCCCTTTCCGAGGCAATCGAGGCAAAAGACCCTTACACACGGGGACACTGCAGCCGAGTTACCGTATTGGCACTCAACCTCGGAAAGGAGGCGGGGTTAACCGACGAGCAGATGGAAATGCTGGAGTACGGCGCACTGCTTCATGATATAGGCAAGATTGGTATCCGTGGAGCAGTACTGGCCAAGCCGGGCAAACTTACGGAAGATGAATATGAACATATAAAGCTGCATCCATCAATAGGCGATAATATCATTGCCAAAATCGACTTTTTAAAAATGGCAAGAAGCGCCGTAAGACACCATCACGAGAGACACGACGGTAAAGGCTACCCTGATGGTTTGAAAAGTTGGCAGATTGAAATATCGGGGCAGATAATGTGTATCGCGGATGCTTTCGACGCGATGACAAGCAGCCGCCCATACAGAAATGCAATGTCGACCGAAAGGACATTGCAAATACTGAAGGAAAACAGCGGAACGCAATTTAACCGGGAATTGATAGATATTTTTATCGGCAAGGAACTTTATTTAACCAATAGGTAAGCATTCATGACTCGTGTTCTGGTAGTAGATGACGAAAAAATAGCTTGTGAAACCATCACAAAGTTTTTATATAAAATGGGTTTTTCAACCGAACAGGCGAATGACGGCCTTGAAGCATTGGAAAAGTGCGGTAAGTATCTGCCAGAGGTAGTGATACTCGACATCAAAATGCCCAAACTAAACGGGCTGGAAGCTCTTAAAAAAATCAAGGTTAACCATCCGGATATGCAGGTCATTATGGTGACGGCAGTTGAGGAGCTGGATACGGCTATTAATTGTATGCAGTTGGGCGCTTATGGTTACCTGAGTAAACCTATAAATCTTAAAAACCTGCAGATACAAATTAACAAAGCATTGGAGCACAGGAAACTGCTAGCTGATAACAAGGAATATCACCAGGAACTTGAATCCAAGGTAAAACAGAGAACGAGGGAGATATATTCACTCCATCAGGAATTAGAAGACAGCTTTATGAGTTCGGTAAGGGTGCTCGTTGGTTTACTGGAAATGAGTAATCCTGATTTGGGGGCGCATTTAAAAAGAGTTGCAATATGGTCAAAAGGGATAGCCAATGAAATAGATTTACCGGATGATTCTATTGTAAACTTGGAAATCGCCGCGCTGCTACATGATATAGGTATGTTTGTAATACCGGATCGATTGATACGATCAAGTTATGATGATCTTAATAAAGATGAAATCGAGCTGGTGAAGAAGCATACGGTATTTGCGCAAAGCATACTTTCACCATCTTCCGGCTTTACCAAGGCCGGTTTAATAATACGCCATCATCTTGAAAATATCGATGGAACAGGTTTTCCGGACGGCCTTAGCGGCGATGAAATTCCGCAAAATTCGAGGATTTTAGCCGTGGCCAACGCTTACGATGAAATCAGGTATAGAAAAAGCGTGAAATCGATACAAGTATTCAATGAAGATGCAAAGGATGAATATGTAAGGTCCCACTTGTACAAGTGGGCCGGAAAACGTTATCAAATCGAATTAATCGCCGCCCTTATAAGGGCCGTAGAAAAAATACAACGTGAAACAATCAGCAATGAACAGATAAATGTAGAAGATCTCAGGACTGGAATGAAATTATCACACAATATACACACGATAGATGGGAAATTGTTAATGGCGAAAGATATGGTTATAAATCAGATGCAAATAAATAAGTTGAAAACCGCCTACAAATTAAAGCTTTCAGATCAAGATATTTATATTGTTAAAAAGAATAAAAAGATAACGAATTGAACTTCATACGGTTGTTATCCAATCAAGATTTTCGATAAATAAATTCTGTTCATTTAAACAGGCAGACGAATTGCTCGCACTCTACCTGGGACGGTAAAAGTCTTTGTTTTGATTATAGAAAACTATTCGATATCCTTGCGGAACGCGCAAAGGTATTAAATGGCGGGGTCGACGAGATTCGAACTCGCGACCTCCTGCGTGACAGGCAGGCGTTCTAACCAGCTGAACTACGACCCCGTTAGCGAAACGGTAATTATAAGCTGTTTTGGATAGTTGTCAAACATATCAGTGCGATATCCTTTTTTATTAACTGTATAGACCGTTGTCAAGCGACTCATAGGGCGATTTTCACTGTCTTACCCGATTTAACAAGAGACGCATGAGAAAGGCTACCACCCTATTACTTTTTAGTTACCCTGAGGCTCTCGAAGGGCGACAGGCTCCCCATGGCATTTGGATTTCCCTTTGGGCCACAATCCGTGGACGGTTGACTCTCACAAAAAAACGGATTCGTGTAGTTATTAAGAGGATGTCAGTAAACGCTGGCATGTTGCCTCTCCTCTGCCTGCAAGACAGCGGGTTATTTCTTCTTGACGGCGAGGCTGAGCGTCTGTGTGGTAGTGCCGGGCCAGGCTATAAGAATACTGCTTGCGACAAAAATCGACGAGTAGGTTCCTACCACCACTCCAATTAACATCGCGAAAGAGAAGTCGTGTATAACCGAACCTCCGAAAATGAATATGGCTATTACCACAAAAAGCGTGGTGCCTGACGTAATTATGGTTCTCCCGATTGTCTGATTTATACTCAAGTTAGCAAGCTCAAATAGCGGGAGGCTCCTTTTAAGGCGCAGGTTTTCCCTTATTCTGTCAAAAACGACAATCGTGTCGTTAAGCGAATAACCGATTACAGTGAGAAGGGCCGCAATTACCGGAAGGGTAAACTCCTTGTCGGCTATGGAAAACGCCCCAACCGTAATAATAGTGTCATGTGCAAGCGCCGCAACTGCGGCAAGCGCGAAGCGTAACTCGAACCTGTAAGAAACGTATATCAAAATCCCTATAAGCGAGTACGCAAGCGCCAGAATAGCTTTTGTGGAAAGGTCTTTGCCGACTTTTGGACCGACAATCTCGACACGTTCAATGCTAAAGCTGGCGTCGCCGAAACGTTTTACCAGCCCTCCCTTAAGCTGCTTTACGGCTTCGCCTTGGGCGTTATCAGACGTCTGAATATTGATAAGCACATCGTTTGATTCGCCGAACTGCTGAATCTGTCCCGTTCCGATATTCAGATCGTCGAACAGGTCCCGAATATCCTGTATCGGGGCGGTATCCTTGAATTTTACTTGCACCAGCGTCCCGCCGGCGAAATCTATGCCGTAATGCAGGCCGCCATGAAGCACAATCGATATGATGGTAAGTAAAATACATAAGGTGGATAGCGCAAAAGCAAGCCTTCGTTGCTTTAGAAAGTCTATGTTAGATGTTTTGCCGAAAAACTTCATTATATGCTTATCCTGTTTACTTTCCTGTTTGCAAGAATGAGGTTGAAAATAGTTCTTGATACGAAAATCGCCGTGAATAGCGAGGCCAGAACACCGATTGTAAGCGTTACCGCAAAGCCTTTTACAGGACCGGTTCCGAACTGGAACAGTACCAGAGCCGCGATAAGAGTGGTGACGTTAGCATCAATGATTGTAAGAAACGCCTTGCCGAAACCGGCATCCACCGCGGCGCGTATAGTTTTGCCGTTATTAATCTCCTCTCGTATCCTTTCGAACACAAGAACGTTAGCGTCCACTGCCATACCTACGGTGAGGATTATCCCTGCAATGCCGGGCAGTGTAAGCGTTGCCTCCAGATATCCCATTGCACCGGCAATAATTATGAGGTTTATCAAAAGGGCGATATCCGCTATAAGTCCTCCCACTCGGTAATATACCAGCATGAACAGCACCACCGTTACGAACCCGTAAAGAATCGAGGTTATGCCGCGCCTGACGGAATCCGCCCCAAGCGATGGCCCAACCGTTCTTTCTTCAAGCAAAGCGAGCGGTGCCGGGAGAGCGCCCGCCCGCAGGACGATAGTAAGGTCGTGCGCCTCTTCGGTCGTAAAGCTTCCGGATATCTGAGCCTGCCCGCCTGGTATCCTCTCCTGTATTACAGGCGCGGAGTGAACCTTGCCGTCAAGTACAATTGCGAGCCGTCTTTTGACGTACTTCTCGGTTAATTCCAAGAACCGCCGGCCGCCTTCCTTATCGAATTTCAGCGACACATAAGGTTCGTTGAACCTCTGATCGATGCGAACATCGGCGTCGTCAATAGCCTCGCCTCCGAGTAGCACCCGCTTTTCCACCAGATACGGAGTATCCTTGACGGGATTACCGGTTACCGGATCCTTTTTGTATTGGTACAAAAGTTCCAGGTTAGGCGGTATGTTGCCTGCCAAAGCGTCCTGCACGGAAGCGGTTTCGTCCACCAGTCTAAACTCCAGCCTGGCTGTCGTTTTAATGATGGACTTTGCGCGTTCCGGCTCCTTGATACCGGGCAGTTGGATGAGCAGCCTGTTCTCGCCCTGCCTCTGTATGACCGGTTCCGAAACGCCGAACTGGTCGATGCGGTTTCGGAGTGTCTCTAGGGCCTGATCAACCGCATCAGCCCGTATATCGTCGGCAACGCCGCTGTCAAAAGTGTAGGCAAGCGAAAGCCCCTGCGTTAGGCCCGAATCCTCGAAAAAATTACCTATGTCCGATATAATTGTCTTTGCTATTTTTATATCGCTTTCCTGCGCAAGTTCCAGGCGAAGCCTGCCCTGATCGTCTAACCGCAGATCGAGCGGAGTGACGCCTTCTTTTTCCAGTGACAAGCGGATTTCCTCAATGTTCCTCTGGATAGTCATATCCACGGCCTTATCGCTCTGCACCTCATAGAGAAGATGCATTCCTCCCTGAAGGTCGAGGCCCAGATGTATCCGCTCCTTAAGCGGCCAGGCGGAATAAAAAGATATGGCAATGATGGCGAATATAAGCCCAAACCGCCAAAATATAGGTTTGTTCATGAGGCCGCCGGTTTATTTGAGTGAAGATACATAGTTTCTGTTAAGTTTTATCTTTACGTTTTCCGCCACCTGAACTGTCAGCGTGTCCTCTTTCACCTTAACGACCGTCCCGTATATGCCTCCTGTGGTCAGTATGTTATCCCCTTCCTTGAGGTTTTTTATCATCTCGTCAGTCTCCTGCCGCTTTTTTTGCTGCGGTCTGAACAGGAAGATGTAGAAAATAATAACCAGAATGATAAGAGGCGCGAAACTCATAATCGCATCCAAGGGACCCGGCTCGGCTCCAGGAGGCGGCGCCATCGCAAAAGCAACTCCCCAGTACATATTCAGTCTCCTAATAAAAATTCAAACGATTTAGAGATGCTAATTAAAACCGATTAAGCATGCAAGTAAAAACGGATTTGAAAATCCATAAATTGCGTAGAGTTAGCGGATGAACCAGTTACAGGCCTGTACTTTCCTCCCTATTGGCATTTTTCATCACCGAAAGTTCAGCTTGGAAAAGTTCGAGGTTCAACGGGCACGGCGGCTTATTCTCCCCCAAATACTGGCAATATTCCTGATTACATTCGACAAAATACTGCGGTGCGGCTCCGAACTGTATTGTAAATTTTTGTTTTAGAGTGGCGCGTATCTCCTCGCCTGCTATATCGCAAAACAGCTCCTTGCTGCGCTTTTTCCGGGTCAAACCAGTATTTCTCCCCTTTTTCTGAATTAACCAATTGATTATAATATAGAGTCATTGATTTTCACCAATTATTTAATAGATTGATTTCACAAAACTCAACCGTATAAAAAATTGGACACCGGAGATAGTAATGGAAATTGAAGCGTTGTCGGCCAAACTGCGTAAATTTGCGGCTGATCGAGACTGGGAACAGTTCCACAGCCCGAAAAATCTCACCTCCGCGCTAGTGGTGGAAGCGGCTGAACTTTTGGAAATATTTCAGTGGATGAAAGAAGACGAAAGTAAAAACCTTGACGAACGCACGCTGGGTAAAGTGAAAGAAGAAATAGCTGATATCCAGATTTATCTATTGCGCATTTCAGATGTAATCGGCATCAGCATTCCAGAAGCCGTAGAAGCTAAAATTAAAAAAAACATCGGTAAGTACCCTATAGATAAGGCAAAAGGAACATCGAAAAAGTATGACGAGCTGTAATATGCTGCGCACACGATCCAAGGGAGCGCCCTGCATCATCCGCGCGGCAAATCAGTGTCGGGCCCCATGCGTCGCGGCATGCTTACCCGCTTCACCTTTATCCACGCCTGAAGCCGTCGCTTTCCGCGAAGGCGGGTAAAGATAGCGTTGTAGGTTGTCGATATATTGGATAGACTTACGAAAATGCGGGGTATGAATAAACAAAAAGCACGGCTTGTCAGCATCGTTATTCTTACTTGGAACCGTAAAAACGATCTTCGCGAAACACTCGGCAAAATCCGTGAAACCGCTTATTCGCCAATCGAGATAATCGTGGTCGACAACGCGTCCACGGACGGTACGGCGGAAATGGTCTCGTCGGAATTCCCGGCCGTGAATTACCTTAGGCAGTCAAAAAACAGCGGAATCGCCGGCTATAATGTCGGTTTTAAAGCAGCTGGAGGCGAATTCGTCGTTGCGCTGGACTCCGATTCCTATCCCGGCTTTGACGCGATAACGAACATGGTTGCTCTGTTCGATAAAAACCGGGATACCGGCTGTATCGCCTTCGACGTGCGCTCTCACCAAAACATACGGCCCTTTAACGAGGCTGTTGATGAAGTAACTCGCGAAGTTGCGGGCTATCACGGGGCCGGTGTCGGTTTCAGGAAGGAACTGTTCGAAAAGGCGGGTTACTGGTTTGAGCCGTTTTTTCTTTACTTCAACGAAATGGATCATGCGCTAAATATTTTAAAGGCGGGGTATAAAATATTACATTCCACGGCCGTGCGCGCGTATCATAAGTCCTCGCCGGTTCAGAGGGGCTCTTCACGCGCCTCTTACTTCTACGTAAGAAATGGGCTTTGGCTTGTCTGGAGGCACTATCCGTTACGGCGGATGTTGCCGGTTACCTTTTACATTATCTACCTGGCGGTTTCGGAATCATTTTACCAGCGCACACTTGTGTACCTTGTGGCGCTGCGGGACGCGTTTAAAGTTTCGAGTAAAATAATCGCCGAGCGAGAACCGTTGGACAACAAACTCTTTCAAAAAGTCCGGGTACCATTGCCGCTTTTATTCGGCAGGTTCGCATGAGGGTTCTAATAATAAGATCCGCGTCGATGGAGCGGCTCGACTGCCTTATGTCATCACTGGCGCTGTCGTCCATGGAATCGCCAACCGCCGCCGACGTGGCTCAATACGATGTCCTGACGCATCCTCACGCGGCGGCGGGGGTAAGGACAAACTACCCAAAAGTTAACGTGATTGAATACGTGTTCCAAGGGGACTTCAACCGTAAAAACGCTCAACGAATTGCGTCTGAAGGTAAAATGGCCGCCGAATACGATAAAATTATCGTGTTAATCAGCAACCTTTCAGGGAAGGGGCACCATAACGTTATAAGCACAGCTTTATTTTTCGGCAAAAACGTCGAGTTGTTTAACATTAACGGAGAATTTATCAAGTTTAAAACAGTGAGCTTCATACGAGAAATATTAATCAGACTACTGTTATCACCACTGGTGATATCTGCTACACTTTTGCTTTCAATATGGGGGATATTTAAACTGATCGCCGGATTGGCGCCAATCTCACGAAAAGAGGTGGAGGGCTATGGCGAAGCAACAGGTTAACGTCCTGATAACCGCGGCGTCCAGGCGTGTTGCACTGATTCGCTCTTTCTCGCAGGCTCTTTCTGATTCCGGCCATCTCGGCAAAGTAGTGGTAACGGATACGGATTCTCTTTCAGCCGGTCTCTTTTTCAGCGATAAATTTTACGCGGTGCCGCTGTCCGGTTCGCCTGAATACATATCCTCAATAAAGGAAGTCTGCCGCAAAGAGGATATAAACCTTCTAATCCCGACCATTGACGAAGAGCTTCCTCTTTTCGGACGATATAAAGACGATTTCAAAAAGGCCGGCGTAAGAATTCCGGTATCGGACCACGAGGTCGGAGAAATTTGCAACGACAAGTACAAAACGTACCTCTTTTTCAAGGAAAACTCGCTCCCAATAGCAAACACATATCTTCCGGACATGGTACGCAGGGTCAGGCCCAAACCACCACTATTTATAAAACCGCGCATCGGACGGGGCGCCGTATCTTCATACCCGATTAATACGGAAAAGGAACTCGATTTCTTCCTGGAATATGTGGAAAACCCGGTCGTACAAGACTATCTCCCGGGTAAAGAATTTACAATCGACGTACTGTGCGATTATGACAGCAGGGTAATATCGGTCGTTCCCAGAGAGAGGCTGGTCATTCGGTCCGGCGTAAGTGATAGAGGAATAACATATAAACATCAGGGCCTTATAGATACCAGTATGGAAGTGGCATCAAAATTACGCCTGATTGGCGCGGCCAACCTGCAGTGCAAACTGGACGGTGATAAAATCACTTTTTTCGAGGTAAACCCGCGTTTTTCAGGAGCAATACAGCTCACCATAAGAGCGGGGGCAAACTTTCCCGCAATGTTGATAGCGATGCAAAATGGAGGCGTCTCTCCCTGCATCGGCGAGTTCAGGGAAAACCTCACCATGGTCAGTTACGAAGAAAGTCTTTACCATCCTCCTAAAATGCCGAAAAGATAGATATCAGCTCACACTTTAGCGATACTTAAAAGGCATTGAACGTGGAAAGTGCATGTGCATAAGGTAGCCATAATCGGCTGCGGACGGATCGGATCCACTCTGGAAGACGACCCGCTGCGCGATAAACCCGCTTCACACGCGGGAGCCTTTTACCGACACCCTAAAACAACGATAGTGGCGGCATGCGATATAGATGAAAAACGATTGGCGGCTTTCGGGCAACGCTGGTCCATTACGCATCATTCCCTTTACAGTGACTACAG
>JBHHVT010000057.1:0-11133 GCA_046754425.1 Nitrospinota bacterium
TTCAATTCCCCTCCTTGAAAAGGAGGGGACATTTCATGAATAATCCGGGCTAAGGCAAGAGATATTGTTGTGTTTTCAATATTACGCGGCCATGGGAAATATTATCGACTGGCATTATCAACAGTAATGCCCAATCATGTTCATCTTTTATTCCAGCCTTTGAAGAAAGCGGAGTTTGTTTATTACTCTTTACAGGAGATTCTAAAACCAGTTAAGGGCGCAACGGCTCGAAGAATAAATCAACTTACTGGAGGAAAGGGGTCTTTTTGGCTGGACGAATCTTTTGACCGAATTATTCGCGATGAAACCGAGTGGAGAGAGAAATATCAGTACATAAGAAATAACGCTTTTAAGGCAGGGCTTACGGATAAGCCGGAAAACTACGAATGGCTTTTGGAAATGGAAAGTTTATAACAATAATGCTTTTGGTGGCACAGAATTCATTCTGTGGCGCGCCGTGCGGCGCGGTCAAAGGTCTCACAGACAGGAGTGTCTGTGCCACTAAGTTGAAAGACGCAGATAGGAATGTGGTGAGCTTGTCGAACCGAATGTCTGCGCTACCAGGATAATAAAGTTGAAAGAAGCGAAAAAAAACCGGGATGAAGGATATCTTCACCCCGGTATAAGCAGCAAAGCTTCCCGCCTCTTGCGAGGCGGGAAACATATAAACTAAATTAGAATCCTACGTTAAAGTTCGCCTGTAATCTCGAAGCTTTCCACTTGCTGGCATCTGTTCCATCGATGTCGTTGTTCTTCGAAGACTGGTTGTAGGCCCTGAGGTCGATTTTCATACCGGCGAATGCTATGTCCAGCTGCAGCCTGGTGCCGGTGAAGTTGTCCATCATTTGGAAATCGTCCTGCGGAATCGGGGCGGAAAGCGCGCCCATGTCGTAGTAGTACGCGCGTATGCCGAGCATGTCGTTAATCTTGTAGCGTACATGAATAACCATGCCGGTTTTATCGGCGCTTTCAAAGCCCGTATGTGAGCCGCTCCAAGTTAGGGACTGATTCAAGTCACTTGAGGTAGTACCGGCGTTGGAAGTGAAATACTCGATGCCGCCGCTAAGCTGATCCATCTTTGCGCCGACGACAATCAGGTTATATGTGACATCCTTCGTGCCGGCGGGCTTATTGCTGCCTCGGCCGTTCGCCCAGGTAGCCGATGTAGCGCCGAGCTTCAGGTTTACGGGACCTGCTTCCATTCCATAAGCTACCGTAATGGCCGTTACGAGGTCATCCTCATCGCCGTCAGTAGCGGAACTCTGCACGTCTTTCCTTTCAGTAATAACGTAGCGGGTAACGCCGATGGTCAGGTTTTCGACGCCGGTGTAAGCTATCACGTAACCTTCCGGCGACAGGTCGGTATCCCACCAGGCGTCGGAAAGCTGAAGGATCGGTATGCCGGCCTTTCCGGCGATGACCAACAGACCGCTGCCGTGCGCGTATTGTAAGTATGCCCGGTCGGTACCCCAGGCCGTGTTGGAGCCGGCGTTGCCGCCAAGACCCAAAGTCTGGTGTTGGGAGCTTAAATTGCCTCCGTTGGTGGCCAGCCTGAAACCGGCTGAAACGCCCATTCCGGTGTTGTACACGCCGCCAAACCGCAGGCGAATCCTGCGTCGCGTATCTTTTGTTTTCACGTCTGATGCGCCAGATTGGTCGGTGCTCTCGTTCGTCTCCATTCGGTAGCGCATGTCGCCCTTAAGAATAAGTTTGTTGCACGGATTTTCCGGATTTTCCCAGACCGCTTTGCCGCCCGCCTGTGCCGGCGTGGCATAGTTGAATGCCATGGCAAGCGCCGCGGCAAATAAAAATACTAGTCTCCTCGATTTCATAATCATTCCTCTTCCCAGTTCAGTAAGAAAGTAATTGGTAATATTCTATTATTGCTATAAATTGTTAACCCTGTTTACCTAGTGACAATCCACCTCCTTTTCTGAATAGTTTATAAATTCGCATTTTATGTCATATATGTTACTGCGGTGCAGTACGTTTCTCTTCATTTAATAAAACTCAAATAATTATAATACAATGTCTCCCGTAGAGCAACAGTAACCTTCAACAAACAAGATAAAAAACAATGGGTAATTCGGATTTAGCCCGAACTAATTCTATGGAATCAGCCAAATCTCAGCACTCAACCCGGATGTTATTATTGCAACACCTCCAACTAACCAATTGGATTTACATAACATATGAATCTATCACATTTTATCCCATAAAGCCTATTTTGTACGGTAGCTTTTTACCACATATTTACTAATAAATCAACGGTTTCATCTCTATTTATCCCGTATAAATAGATTTTCGACAATTGCAGGAAAAAACTTTATATGGATTTTTTCTTACTCGTCGAACTGGTTAGTGTTCCTTAAGATATTTTGTAAGGCAAGGCTTTTGATATCGACTAACGTTTTGTGAAGCAAATGCAATGCGCGACCAAGTTGAACCTACTATATAATAGGCCAGTCGAGAAACTTTTTACCAAACGGTCGACTGTGTCAGTTGGGATTGAAAACAGCACTAATTCATAAGGAGGGCTCTTTTTACCATGAAAACTATTCTATTGAAAACGGCGATACTTACTTTTTTTATCACTGCCCTGGCATCTTTCGGTGATTTGGCGCCGAACGCGTATGCAGGCAACCCGTGTAACCCGTGCGGTGGAAAGAAAATGACGAACCCGTGCGGGGGAGGCGGCAATCCATGTAATCCGTGCAACCCGTGCGCCGCAAAGCCGGTTATTCAGCTTCGAGCCATGCAACAGCCGTGCGTAAAAAGTCTCGTCAAGCAGGGTGGAAAAGGTTGGAATAACGAAGCGCTTGGTGAAAGCGGTTTCTCCTGCATGACATGCCACGATGACCATGAACTCCTGACGAACAAACCCTGGCCGCACTACATTAATATGGCCAAGGACGTTTATACGCTTGACCAGATGATAAACTTTTGCTTGCTGAATCCGATGGACGGTAAAAAACTTGACCCCTCTTCAATTGAAATGACCGCGATGGGCGCTTTCTACAATAAGTACATGAAAACTTGGAAACCGACCGTTCCGAGTAAGGGTGGAAACCCGTGCAACCCGTGCGGTGGAGGAATGATGAATCCCTGCGGCGGAAAGATGAAGAATCCATGCAACCCGTGCGGACGGTAGAATAAACAGGTAGTAAAGGCATTCCTGTCTGACTTCGACGAGCTCGGTCGAGACGCGGCGCGTCGAAAGGCGCGGTGGAGTCTTGGTGGCACAGACTTTAGTCTGTGGAGCGCCGATAGGTGCGGGGAGGGAGAACGTCCTGCTATCCCAGGACACGCAGACAGGCCTGTGGTGAGCTTGTCGAACCGAATGTCTACGCTGCCGAAAAGGGAGTGAAATCCGGCATGGGCATTGATCGAAGCGGGCGTCGATTGGCTTACAAACGCTTGGTATATGTATCGTTAATGCTCGGAATGGGAGCGTTGATTTTTTCGGGAGACAAAAGCTCCGCGCTCGATTTTTCAAATCCCAAAATACCGGTGGAGCAGATTATGTCGGGCGGCCCGCCGAAGGACGGAATACCTGCGATACTCGAACCGAAATTCGTCTCTACAAAAGAGGCAGATAACTTTTTAAACAAAGACGACATTATTCTCGGCATGTCTATGGAAGGTATCTCAAGGGCGTACCCGATCAAGATTTTGAACTGGCACGAAATCGTCAACGACAAATACAAAGACAGGCGCGTGTTTGTTACATACTGTCCGCTTTGCGGAACAGGCATGGCGTTCGACTCCATGGTGGACGGAAAGCGATACAGCTTCGGCGTGTCCGGTCTATTATTTAACAGCGACGTTCTTTTTTACGATCACCAGACGGAGTCACTCTGGTCGCAAATAATTATGGGGGCGGTCACCGGCAAGATGAGCGGGAAGAGCCTGACGCCTCTGCCTGTCCTTCATACAACGTGGGAAAACTGGAAGAAAAAATATCCCGATACGGCAGCGCTGTCGCTCGATACCGGCTACAGTCGCGACTATGAGCATAACCCGTATGGAAGGTACGATAAACAGGACTTCATAATGTTCCCGGTATCTGTAAGGGATAAGCGTTACCATTCTAAAGAGCGGGTGATAGGCATAAAGATAAACGGCGTTGCCAGGGTATATCCGTATTCCGAATTGAAAAAATCAAAGGCTCCGTTTCCCGATAGCATCGGCGGCAAAAAGGTAAACGTGCATTTTGAGGCCGACAGCTCCACCGCATACATAACGGACGAAAAGGGCGAACAGCTAAGCACTATCGTCGGTTTTTGGTTCGCGTGGTACGCCTTCAATCCAAACGCGGAAGTCTATACCGCGAAATAGGAAGAGATAGGATGGGAGTTGTACAGCCGTCCTCGGCTGTGTGAATCACCGGCGAGGACGTCGGCGCCGCCAACACAAAGAGAGAAATTTCTACGCTACAGACCTATTGCGATTTTGAGAATTTGCCGAACGGCGATTTCTCCATCGCCTCGTTGAGTGCATCCTCGGTGACGTATTTGTAGCCATTTTCTTTTGCGTATTTTTCAACGCCCGCTTTGGCCATTTCCCTTACGAAGGCGGGGGCCTTTTCTATCCGTTCCCTCGCTTCCTTCGTCCAGCCCATTTTTTTCGAATCGTCCTCGAAGTAGGAAGCAAACTTTTCGATTATGGTTTTGTTCGGTTTGTCGCGGCCGTCCAGGTGGCCGACTATTTCTTCTATGGTTTTTTGTTTTACTTCGGATTTTTTAAATTTTTCTTTCGCCTTGTCCCACGCGTCCATGTTCAGTTTTTCGAAACCGAGTTTTTTTATCCTCCGTGTAACGAGCATCATCGACTCGTTTCGTATTTCGGTAAGGAAAGCGTCGGAGATTCTATCCTGGCTGCGTTCCTTCGCCCGTTTTTGCATCAGCTTAAGGATTCCCTTTTGAACGAAGTGGGGAGCGTCTTTCACCCTCTCCCTGGCCTTTTCGTCCCACTCCACCTCGTTTCCGTTTCCGCTATTCTTTTTCGTCACATTCGGCGCGAACCTCCCAGGCGGCGGCGCGGCGGCGCGCATGATTTCCGGAGTGATTTCGTCAATACTGTTTTCCTCGGCGTATTTTTCCACCGCTCTTTGCACTATGGAGCGCGCGAAGAAAGGTATCTTTAAAAGTTTTTCCCTCGCTACGTCGCTCCATTTGTCGCTTAAACTATCCGCCGACTCTTCAGCGTCGAATTTGGATAGCGTATCGATATTTTGTATCGGCTCTTCAAGCGCAAGCGGTTCGTAAACGCACCACTGGTCCTCGGCCATTTCATCGCCGAGCGTTGCGTACGCGCGCGCCCTGCATCCGCCGCACATCAGACGGTAACGGCAGAGTCCGCACTTGCCGCCATACTCCGGTGAGCGGTACTGCTGGAGGGCGGGTGAGTTGTTCCATATCGAATCGAAACGGCTCTCTTTCAAATCTCCCGCCTCTGTCGGCATGTAAGGGCATGGCGTAACCTTTCCGTCCGGCGTTATGCGGCAGTAGTGGGTGCCGGCCCGGCAGGCGGCGATGTATGTTTGCAAAAGCGGATGATTCGGGTCCTGCTGATGGAGTATCCGTTTAAAGTGCGGGGCGCATTTCGGGCGGATCATCATGCCGGGGAATGTATCCTTTGAGTCGGCGGCCCATTTGAGGATATCTTCGTAAGCCTGCGGGCTGATGTCGGCCATCGTTTCGCCGCGCCCGGTACAGACGAGAAAGAACAGATTGAATACGCTCGCTCCGAAATGGTGCGCCCATTCGGCTATCTGCGGAATCTCGCGGACGTTGTCACTGGTTGGGGTGGTCTGTACCTGTATTTCCAGTCCGCCGTCCCTTGCGGCAGTGAGACCCTCAATCGATTTTATAAGCGCGCCGGGCGTTCCGCGGAAAGTGTCGTGCCTATCTTCTTCCATCGAATCTATGCTTACGCCTATGCCTGACACGCCGGCGTCTTTAAGTTTTTCTACAACTTGCGATGTCAGCATGGTTCCGTTTGTTCCCAGTACGGGCATCATGCCGAGCTGGTGCGCCTTTTTGCATATTTTGTAGATGGCGGGGTGCATCAGCGGCTCGCCGCCGGTGAGGATTAGAACTGTACCCGGATTAACTTCTGCTATCTGTGAGACAACTTCGAGCGCCTGCTGTTCGGAAAGCTCGTCATCCGCGCCCTTTTCGCGCGCGCCCGCGTCCAGATAACAGTGCTTGCAGGCAAGGTTGCATCGTTTGGTCAGGTTCCAGGATATTGCGTATGGTACAAAGCCCAACTTAACTTCCCATCATTTTCTTTTTTGCCGCTTCCATCATTTCGCCCGTGATGACGGTTTTGCCCTGTTTTCTGGCGTTCGCTTCCATGTGACCGCGTATCATTTTCTGGACGAAGCCCGGCGCCCTTTTAAGCGTCTGCAGTGCCTCCGGTTCCCACTCGATCTCTACATGTTCTCCGCTATTTTCATCCATCTTTGGTGTTACCTTTCTGCTGATGAGCATTACGTTGCAACTTGCGTTTCTGAGCAGATTTTCCGAATTCGAGCCGATGTCCAGCCCATTATTGTTGTGGACACCTACCTTGCCCAGCAAAAGCAGCGACTGTTCATTATCTTTTAGCCAATTGAGGATTGCGTCGTAGGGCTTGCCGGGCAGCATTTTGGTTTCAACCTCCACCCCATCGTCTTTTGCCATCTTGACCGCAATATCCATGTGGTCGCGGTATATCTTTTCAATACCGGCATCAATGATTTCGTCATGAAGCGCTTCCTGCTCTTTGAACTTGAAAATCTCGCCTGCTTCTTCCGAAAGGACCTCGGATATGTTCTGAAAAACCTTGTAGTGGAAAACGGGATCGTACACAGCCAGGACGGTGATTTTACATCCCAACCGCTTATTCAGTTCTATCGCGGTCTGCATGGCGGCAAACGACTGCCCGCTTCCATCGACGCCAACAGCGATGTTTCCGTCTCGTATCGGAGTAGAGTTTTTCATGACGATAGTATCGACTCCAATCCTTCGGGTAACCCTCTCGCAAACGCTTCCAAGCTGTGTAGTCGGCACCTCGCCAAGACCCTTGGCTCCCATCGCTACCAAGTCGTAGTTGGACTCCCGGATGTCGTTTACCAGCTCCGAGTAGTTTTTTCCCTCCATCATTTTGCGAACGAAGGGTATCTTTTTTGCCTCGCATTTTTCCTGAAAAACATCTAGATAGGAATCTGAAATTATCACCAATCCTTTTTCTATTAGAGAACCGTGAATAGCTCTTTGCCGTTGCAGTTCTGCCGGCTCCTGGTACCGCTCCGGCAAGCCCGGCTCCATCTGGATGAACCTGTCTTCGTGCAACCTTGCGGCGTAGACATGATTACCTATCAGGGTTGAACCGTAAAGGGAGGCAAGCTCGATTGAAAAATCGAGACCCCAATGCGAGTAGTCCGAATTGTCCATAAGCACGAAAATATTTTTGTACACGCAAACTCTCCCAATCACTAAAAAATATACAACATCGAATATACAAGTGTGCTTGTGATAATCAGGCACGCAAACAACACCATGCTAAGTCTGCCTAAAATCCTATGTCTGTGTTCTGAAAAAGGCAAGAGTTTATGAATAATCAACGCTACCGAGGCAGGCAAAAAATAACCGAAAATCAGGAATATCACTATGAAAACAGTATCGAACTCATGGACAATTCGTAACCACCAAAACAGAAAAATTAACCAGATAAAACTGATAGTCCATGCTGTTTTTGACATAGATACTCGAAAATTTTCCAGAAGCATTCGGCCGTTTTGCTTAATTGCCGCCTTAAATCCGGAAAGAATCGTGTAGATAGCGCTAAAGGTCGAAAGACAGACAATGAGGAAATGCGACCAGAAGACAGGCCTGAAAATACCAGCCTTGATGATACCCTCTCCCTCATAGTCAAGCTGGTTTGAAAAACTGTTGAGCCCCAGCCGCCTCACCCTGTAGTAAAAGACGAAATAGGCGATCATGGAGAGCATTGAAAAAATAATCATTCTGTGGTGAAGAGCGCCCCGGTTTTTAGTTGCAATGTATCCGGATATCAAAAACAGGCCTGAAAATGAAATGGCAAAAATGAAGCTTATATCCGAAGCCAATGTTGAACGCGAGGACAGAAACCCCCCAGCTTCCATGATGTTCTCCATTTCCCCCTCTTTGGATTTTAATGTCTTACATTTCAAATGGGCTAAACTCCCAGTGCCAGTGTGGGAAGTCAAATTATTCTACCATAATAATCGGTTAAATCCTTTGCAGTTATTTGCAAGAAACGTTCCGCATTTAATTTTTTAAAAAAACTGTGTAAAATGTACACTATCTAATGTATCGTTATAATGAATCGTTAGTTTAGGGGGGATGATTTGAAATTTTCCGGGTCTTTCCGGTTGGGGATTTTTGGCCGTCTCATAATTCCTATTTTACTTATAGGTCTCGTACCGGTCGGCCTGTTGGGAGTTTTCAGTATAATCAAGTCGCTCGAAATGTATCAGGACGGCATTGTAAAAAACCTTAAGTCTCGAACGGATTGGCAGATGGAGAGTATCAATAAAAATCTCCAATCCATTATCGGAAATATCTATTTTCTTTCCGAACTCCCATCACTAAAAAGGACCCTTCAGGGGAAATCCAATAACATAGGCGATCTGGAACGCGATATTTTGGAATTTAGCCGGGGACATCGGCATTACGGTAAAATCAGGGTCATTGATTTTACCGGCGAGGAAGTAGTAAGGGCCAACAATAAAAACGGCAAACTTTTCCTGACTTCAAGCAAGGAGCTGGAGTTTCTCGGCAACACCCAGCATTTCCAGAAATGCTTCACACTCTCAAAAGGGGATGTAGAAATATTGCCCATGGAAGTGGATACGGGACGTGATTTCTTATCGCAGCAGATTGTTGAGGTTATTACGCCCATCTATAAGGATAAAACGAAACTGGGAATTATTATGGCCCAGCTGTACGCATTCGAGCTTTTCGAGTGGATTCACCTGCCCGATGCCCCGTTTGTAACGCTTTTACTGGATTCGAAAGGTAAAATTCTTCACATCCATGAGCATATAAGCGGTGTCGGTATACAAAAGGAGGTTGTGGCCGGCAGCAGTATCGGCGAACTGTTTTCAATGCAGAACGGTGCGGGCGCCCAACCCGTCAAAGAGGGTTTAAGCTATGTGGATGAAGGAGCGATAGTCATTCGTTCCGTCCACCTCAATAACGGCAATGAACCAAGCTGGTTTATCGCAACATTTTTCCCGGAATCATACATGGCCATGTACGCGGCAAATATGAAGTGGTACCTTGCCGTCACTATCATGCTTGTTACACTGGCGGCCGCATTAACCGCCATGTACCTGACGAAACGATTTAAAAAATCCTTCAACGTGCTGAACAGGGGGATGGAAAATATAACCACCGGGAACTTCGACGACCAGCTGAAACTGGAATCCGGAGACGAGTTCGAGGAAGCGGCCGATAAATTGGAAGAGATGCGTTTACATATAAAGGAAAATCAGGATACTTTAATTAACCAGAATAGGGATATCAAGAGCAGGCTCGATTATTACAAGCGCGAGGTGCATACCTTGGAGCATCAGCTGTACAGGGCGGATAAGCTCGCGTCGGTAGGCGAACTTTCACTTAAACTTGCCCATGAAATAGGCAACCCGCTTGCCTCCATTAAAACCGTTACGCAGGTAATGTCCGAAAAAGTTAACGGAAACGACGGAAACAGTGAGTATTTCAGCAAAATCGTATCCGAAGTCGACCGCCTTACCCTCTTCCTGAAGAAATTTAACAGTTTCGCGGTTATTAAAGAGCGGCGAATGGCCGCGTGCGATCTCAGCGCCATGGTGAGGGATGTGAATTTTTTCCTGAAAGTGCAGGCCGTTGAAAAGGGAGTTTCCATCGAGGAAAATTTCGGCGTCGGCTCCATGCAGATATACGCCGACATCCAGCAGATCAAACAACTTTTGATGAACCTTACCCTTAATGCGATTCAGGCCACCGATGCAACCGGCAGGATAAGAATTTCACTTAGTAATCGCGATGAACCTTGCGATTGCATGCTTAGGGAAGGTTGTTTTTGCGAGAATGAAAGGCTGGGTTTGGAGCAAAACAGTCTTGTCGCCCTGTCAATCTGCGACACCGGCAAAGGTATTAAAAAGTCCGACCTGTCTAAAATATTTAATCCGTACTTCACTACCAAATCAAACGGAACCGGTATCGGACTCTCCATTGCTCAAAAGATAGTCGAAAGCCACAAGGGTTCACTTAAGGTTTATAGCGCAGAAGGGGAGGGAACGACCTTCAAGGTATATTTACCGAAGCACAAAGAGGTGTTGATTTAATGGCTAAAAGGCTCCTGATAATGGAAGACGACAACACCATGAGGCAGATGCTTTGCGAAGTCTTCCGTCAAAAAGAGATTCAGGTATTCGAATGCGATACCGGCGCAAAAGCGCTGCGCCTCCTGGAAAAGGAGCCGATAGACGTTATGCTGTTGGATATGAATCTGCCTGATACAACCGGCATAGAGGTATGGCGCAAGGTGCGGGATACGGGCGAGGACATACTCTGTATATTTATGACGGCTTACCCGGAGATAAAGACGGCGGTAACCGCAATGCGCGAAGGCGCCTTCGATTATATTAATAAGCCGTTCGAGCTTGATGAAATCCGGATGGTAGTAGAAAAGGCGTTCGACGTCCACCACCTGAAGTCAGTGGTTATGCGCCTCAAGTATGAAAAGGATTCCAGGACAGGAAGCGAAAACGACACCATGGGGATATTGGGGCATAGCGACGCCGTTAAACATGTCCGCGATCAGATTTATCAGGTCGCGCAGGCAAGCTCAACGCCGGTGCTGGTGTTCGGTGAAAGCGGAACAGGCAAAGAGCTTGTGGCGGATGCAATACATAAGCTGTCCGCACGCAAGGACAATCCGATGATGGCGCTGAACTGTTCAGCAATCCCCGAGACACTGCTGGAATCGGAACTTTTCGGTTACGACAAAGGGGCGTTTACCGACGCGAAGCATCTTAAGAAAGGCATCTTCGAAATGGCCAGTACGGGAACGATCTTCCTGGATGAAATAAGCGAAATGAGCGTAAACCTACAGGCCAAG
>JBHHVT010000058.1:0-11097 GCA_046754425.1 Nitrospinota bacterium
TTCAATTCCCCTCCTTGAAAAGGAGGGGACATTTCATGAATAATCCGGGCTAGCGAACCAGACTGTGTCTGGAGGCGATTATCTTCAGCCCCCGCTTACGGCGTATTTGCTGGAATAAACGCTGGCGGCCTCTTGGTAACTACCTGTATGAGTGATTTCACGGCTCTGCCGCAGTTGCCCGCCGATGCAATGGGCCTACAGGCGGATAAGCGAAGAGCCCCAGGTGAATCCACCGCCGAAGGTGACGGTGAGTATCAGGTCGCCCTTGCCCGCCCTGCCCTCACTTAACGCTTCGTCCAGCGCAATCGGTATCGATGCGGCGGCTGTGTTGCCGTACTTCTGGATATTGGAATAAACCATACCCTCGCCCAGACCGAGCTGTTTTGAAACGGCTGACATTATCCGTATATTTGCCTGGTGCGGTATCACCAGCTTCAAGTCGGAACTCTTCAAGCCGCTATGGTCAAGCGCCTCGCGCGCGGCCTGCGTCATATTCCTTACCGCCACTTTAAAAGTTTTCCTGCCTTCCATCGTGAGTGCGTATCTCTTTTGTTCGATCATCTCCCTGGTAAACCGCAGTTTACTGCCACCTCCTGGCGCGACTAGGACTTCCCCGTTTCGACCGTCCGAAAAGATATGAGTCGACAAAATACCCGAATCGCCGTCCCGCGCGGATAAAACCACGGCTCCCGCTCCGTCGCCGAAAAGAACGCAGGTTGTCCGGTCCGTCCAGTCAACGATAGTGGAATAGACCTCCGCGCCTATTACCAGTGCGTTCTTATACTGTCCCGATAACAGGTAGTGGCTTGCGGTGGCAAGTGAGAAGGTAAACCCGGAACAGGCCGCCAGCAGGTCGAACGCGACGGCATTTGCCGCCCCCAGCCCTGCCTGCACGTTGCAGGCAGTCGATGGGAACATCATGTCCGGCGTGGAGGTGCCGACAATAATCAGGTCAACCTCTTCCGGTTGCAGACCTGCCTTATCCATTGCCTGCCGCGCGGCGGGAATTGCCAGGTCCGAGGCCGCTACGCCATCTTCCGCGATTCTCCTTTCGCTGATACCGCTGCGCTCCACTATCCATTCGTTGGAGGTATCAACCATTTTCGCGAGGTCGTTATTGGTGAGCACCTTTTCAGGCAGGAAGCTGCCGGTGCCGGTTATAACGGGCTTCAAGCTATCTTCTCAGCGGTATCATCCACCGCGCCGCTCTTTTCCAGGATCCCGCGTATTTTTGCGTTGACATCCATCCTCGCAAACCGCTCCGCCTGTATTATGGCGTTTGATATTGACTTGGGCTTGGAAGAGCCGTGCGAGATAATCACTGTACCGTTAAGTCCCAGAAGCGGCGCGCCGCCGTACTCGTGATAATCGATCCGTTTTTTAAATTCGTCCAGATACGGGCGGATAAGCAGATAACCCAGCTTGGCGCGCAGGTTGCGTGAAAAAATGGATTTAAGCGCGTTTCCTATCATCTCCGCTACGCTTTCGCTCACTTTAAGCGATACGTTACCCACGAAACCGTCGCACACGATTACGTCGACTGTTCCGCGATAAACCTCTTTGGCCTCTATATTACCGGTGAAGTTAAGGCCGCTCTTTTGCAGGAGCGATGCCGCCTCTCGTACAATATCGTTGCCCTTGCTCTCCTCTTCTCCGATGCTAAGGATGCTGACAACCGGCTGTTCCTTATCGAGCATGTGCGCCGCATAGGCGGAACCCATAATGCCGAACTCAAAAAGCGTTCGCGGCTTGCAATCCACATTGGCCCCCGCGTCAAGAAGGACCGAGTAGCCTTTAGCGGTCGGAAGCATGATTGCTATTGCCGCCCTGCTGATGCCGGGTATGGTGCGCAAAAGCAGACTGCCCGCAGCCATTACCGCCCCCGTGTTTCCGGCGCTCACAAACGCGCCGGCCTCACCCTTTTTAACGAGCCGCATGCCCACGGTTATCGAGGAATCCTTCTTTCTTCGGAAAGCGACCGAAGGGGACTCGTCCATCTCGACAACCTGCGACGCATGGACGATTTCGAGGTTAAGTCCCGACGTATCGTGGCGGGTCAGTTCGGCCTCTACGGCTTCCTTTGGGCCGACAAGGAGTATTTTACAGCCGATTTCTCCGGCGGCCTTCACACAACCGTCGACTACTACAGAGGGGGCGTTATCGCCTCCCATTGCGTCAACGGCGATTTTCATTAACCGTTACTCTTCCTCGACGGTAATAACTTCCTTGTCGCCGTAGTAGCCGCAGTGGGAACAGACATGGTGCGGCAGTTTAGCCTCCTGGCAGTTGGGACAGATAGAAAGTCCTGGCGCTTTCAGGTGGTCGTGAGACCTGCGCATGCCCCTTTTGCTGGGTGATGTTTTCTTCTTTGGTACCGGCATAGTTCCTTTTTCCTTATACTTTGTTTATAAACCCTTTTTTAACTTTGCCAAAACAGAGAACCTGTCGTCAACCTCAACCCGTCGGCAGCCGCAATCCTTTTCATTCAGGTCCTGGCCGCATTTCGGGCAGAGCCCCTTGCACTCCTCCCGGCACAGCGGTTTTATCGGCATCAACAAAAGCAGTTGATCCCTGACCAGCGGATACAGATCGACAGTTTCCCCGTCGTATGTATATACGTCTTCTTCGTCTTCATCGGCGTTTCCGCCTTCCCTTACCGTAAACGACGTATTCAGCTCCGCATCAAGTTGATGCGGATATTCCGCAAGGCACCTGCCGCATCGAAGCCTTATCTCCCCTTTGGCCTCGCCGGTCAGATAAACGTCGCTTCCGACCGGTCTTAACGTTACCGAAATCTCAACCGGCCTGTCGGATTCCGCTTTTTCCCCTTCCGGAAAAAAAGTGTTCAGCGGCCGTTCAAACGTCAGGGAGCTTCCACTGTCGATATCGATATCATCGATATTGACCGGTATAAGCGCCTCTTCCCTTTTCTCTTTCATCACTGCAACCGGCATTTAAAAATTAAAGGGCTGTCATCTGAAAGTTTATACGAGCAGCGGAGCAATAACCAGTGACACGATTGACATCAGCTTTATGACTATGTTCATCGCCGGGCCGGACGTGTCCTTGAACGGGTCGCCGACTGTATCGCCCACGACTCCCGCCTTGTGCGCCTCGGAGCCTTTGCCTCCGTGTTGTCCCGATTCGATGTACTTCTTCGCGTTGTCCCAGGCGCCGCCCGCGTTGGCCATTAATAGCGCGAGCAGGACGCCGGTAAGCGTCGCACCGGCAAGCATGCCTCCCAGCGCCTCTTTCCCAAGCAGTAGGCCGATAAACAACGGAGCCAGCACCGCTATGAGTCCGGGAATCACCATCTCTCTCAGCGCAGCCTTTGTGCTTATCTCCACGCACCTCGCGGAGTCCGGCTTTCCGGTTCCTTCCATGAGTCCGGGAATTTCGCGAAATTGCCGCCGGATTTCCTCAACCATATCCATCGCGGCTTTTCCGACGGATGTCATTGTCAAAGCGGCTATCAGAAACGGCACGCTCCCGCCGAGGAACATGCCGACTACAACGCTGTAGCTAAGTATGTTTATTGTTTCGAGTCCTACGGCCGCTGAATAGGCGGAAAAAAGCGCCAAAGCCGTAAGGGCCGCGGAACCGATGGCGAACCCTTTGCCGATAGCGGCTGTCGTGTTTCCGATCGCGTCGAGAGAGTCGGTTATCGCGCGTGTCTCCGGCCCGAGACCCGCCATTTCCGATATGCCGCCGGCGTTATCGGCAACCGGGCCGTACGCGTCCACACTCATTGTTATGCCGACCGTCGCCAGCATACCTACCGCGGCAAGGCCTATACCGTAAAGATCGGCCATACTAGCAGAGATGAAAGTCGCGGCGGCAATTACGATGACGGGAAGCACGGTACTCTTAAGGCCAACCGCAAAACCGCTGATAATAACCGTAGCGGCGCCGGTGTTCGCCGCTTCCGCGATCCCTTTAACAGAACTAAACATGCCGGTGTAGAACTCGGTCAGCAAACCTATCAGAATGCCCGCGACTGTCCCGCATACAAGCGCCAGAAACACCCCGTTACTTAGACCAATCGATTTTATAATGAAATACGATGCCACTAAAAGCAAGATGGCGGACAAAATAGCCGTATATCGTAAAACTTCCGCCGCGCCCATTTTCTCAAAAACTTTCATGCTGGCGATGCCGATTAGCGAGGTTATCAGGCCTACCATTACTATACCGATAGGCAGCGCAATATGTGCCGCGGGATTGCTCGCCATCGTTGCGCCTATTGTCATAGTGGCTACTATCGAACTGACGTAAGACTCGAAGATGTCCGCGCCCATCCCGGCGGTATCTCCCACACAGTCGCCCACGTTATCCGCGATAACGCCCGGGTTGCGCGGGTCGTCTTCCGGTATTCCCGCCTCCACCTTGCCGACGAGGTCGCTGCCGACATCGGCGGCCTTTGTGTAGATTCCGCCGCCGACTCTGGCAAATAACGCAATGGAACTTCCGCCCATGGCGAAGCCGCCTATATATTTTACAAGATTCGGATCGCCATAAAGGTGCCAGAGTATCCCCACGCCCAGCAGGCCGAGGCTCGCTACCGAAAGTCCCATTACGGCGCCGCCGGAAAATGCAATCGCAAGCGCCTTCTCAACGCCATGCTGGTGGGCCGCCTCCGAGGTCCTGACGTTCGCGCGGGTGGCCGCGTTCATCCCGATATAACCGGCGAGCATCGAGCATGCCGCGCCGCCGAGGAAGGCCATGGCGGTCTGCGGCGCGATGAAAATGTAGAGAAGGATAAAAACGATAATCACAAAAACAGCAAGCCGCGAATACTCGCTCTTCAGAAAAACCATCGCCCCCTCGTGAATAGCGGCGGCAATGTCGCGCATCTTCTCGCTGCCCGGCGACTGTTTGTTGATTATGACAAAAAGAACGGCCGCGATTACAAGACCCGCAATTCCGAATAGAGGCGCGAGGGCTACCCAGGACTCCATGATTCCTCCCTATGCAAATTTAACCGCCCGCCTGCAGCTTTCATCCAGCAGACGGTCGACTGTTTCCAACTCTTCGGCCTCAAACGGGCTTAGCACGTAATCGGCCGCATCCATACCTTCCGGAGGGCGGCCTACGCCCAGCCTTATCCTTCGGAACTCTCCGGTTCCCAGCGCCCACACAATGGACTCTATACCGTTATGGCCGGCGGAACCTCCGCCTGTTTTCTCCTTTATCTTTCCCAACGCGATATCTATATCGTCGTGAAGGATTGTCAAATCATCCGGCGTAAGTGAAAACTCATCCATCAGCGCCGCCACAGCCTTACCGCTTCTGTTCATGTACGTCTTCGGTTTTGCCAGCACGATCTCATCATCATCCGGCTTTTTCCTGGCCACATCCGAGTAACAGATAGCTTCGCTAAAAGCGGTTTTAAACTCTTCCGCGAGACGATCAACCGCCATGAACCCGATGTTATGACGTGTTGCGGCATATTTCGCTCCGTGGTTGCCAAGACCGACAATCAATTTCATCTACCTCCGGTTACTCCGACTATTTCTTTTTTTCCTTATCGGCCTGTTCCGCGCCTTCGGCCGGTTTTGCCTCGGCTCCCGCCTCCGCTTCGCCTTCAACAGCGGCCTCTTCCTCTGCCGGCGCGGCCTTGGGCATACCGACGGAAATCACAACCGTATCTTCCGGGTCGATTATCCTAATCCCTTCAGGCAGCGGTATGTCCCGTACGGACAGCGAGTCGCCGATATCGAGGCCGGATATTTCCACGAAGAGTTCAGACGGAATGATATCCGGCAGTCCTTCCACGGCAAGCTGCTGTTTATGAATTTTAAGATTCCCGCCCTTTATCTTTACGCCCACCGAATCGCCCTGCGTGATAACCGGCAGCTTTTCCTTAATCGGTGCGGCAAGATCTATCTCCATAAAATCCGCATGAATCAGGAAGTCGCGAATGGGATGATATTGCAGCTCTTTTAGCACGGTACTGCGTTTCTCGCCCTTGTCGTCAATGTCGAGCTGGACAATAACCCGCCTGCCGTGTTCGCCGGACAGCGCCTTTGAAAGAAGCGCCGCTTTGACCGAAAGCTTTTCCGGCTCCTTTCCGCCGTACATTATACACGGGACCTCTCCCTGCCTTCGCAATGAGCGCGAACTCTTTTTGCCGGAATCGCCCCTGCCTCTAGCCTTTAATATTACGGTTTCCATCTAACTATTCCCTCATCAATAATCGAAAAGTGTGCTTACGGATTTCTCCAGATGTATTCGCTCTATCGCTTCCGCAAAAATCGGCGCAACGTCCAGAACCTTTATCTTGGGACATTCCGCTATGCGGTTGGTCTGATCTATCGAGTTCGTTGTGATGAACTGCTTTAACTCCGAGTTGTTTATTCTGTCAATCGCCTTTCCGGAAAGCACAGGGTGAGTGGCGGTTGCGCTGACGCTGCTCGCCCCCGCATCCATAAGCGCCTTAACCGCTTCGGTAAGGGTACCCGCCGTATCGACCATATCATCCACTATCAGCGCGTTCTTTTCCTTCACGTCGCCGATGATGTGCATCGCCTTCGCGACGTTTTTCTCCACGCGCCGCTTGTCGATAATGCCAAGCCCGCATCCCAGCACCTTTGCGTAGGCACGGGCCCTTTCAACACCGCCCGCGTCAGGCGAAAAAATAACTATGTTATCGAAACCGACCGATTTGAGGTAATCCACAACCAGCGGCGCGGAGTAAAGGTGATCCACCGGCTGCTGGAAAAAACCCTGTATCTGACCGGCGTGCAGATCCATAAAAAGAAGCCTGTCGGCGCCCGCCTGCGTGATAAGATCGGAAACCAACCGGGCGGTTATCGGCGTCCGGCTTTGGACCTTACGGTCCTGTCTCGCGTATCCAAAATATGGCATCACTGCGGTTATCCGTCGCGCGGAAGCTCGCTTGACCGCGTCCATCACTATCAGCATTTCCATCAGGTGGTTGTTTACCGGCGTGGATGTGGACTGTATTACGAACACGTCGCCTCCCCGGACATTTTCCATTATCTGGCAAAATATCTCGCCGTCCGAAAAGTTGACGATATCGCACTTAGTTAGAGACGTGCCTATCTCCGAAGCTATTCCCTTGGCCAGTTTAAAATTCGACCTGCCGGCTATTAATACCGGATTATCCGCCATATTTCATGGTTCCTTCATATGTGGCTGGGGTGGTAGGATTCGAACCTACGTATGCGGGCACCAAAAACCCGTGACTTACCGCTTGTCGACACCCCAATTCCCGTTAAAACAATCAATAAGCTACCGCTTAAAGACTGTAGATAGTAGCAAACTAGAAGGCCCTTTAAAACAAAAAACTTATTGCGAATAATCGGTCGGCCGATACGAGACTTTCATATTTCACAAGAATTTGATAAGTTTAGATTTACGAACAAATTATGCGATTAAAATATCAGACCGGTTAAAACTTAAACATTCAATGGATATTATCAACGAGCTTATCAAAACGTGCAAGGACGATAATGGGAACGTGCGTCGTGCCGCGGCCGTCGCGCTTGGGGAGATGAAAGCAAACGTTGCGAAAAACGCTCTTGCCGCCCTGCTCAAGGATAAAGAGCCAGTTGTCAAGGAGGCGGCAATCTACGCGCTTGGCGATATCGGCGCCGCAGATGCGGCTGAACTTCTCGCGCGGCTGCTGACCAAACCGGATGGAGACGTAAGAAAGGCAATCATGCAAGCCGTTTCCATAAAAGGCGGACAGGAGGCGGAAAAACCGGCGCAGCCGGGAGGCAAGGATAAACCCGCGGGAGATAACTGGAAAGTAAAAAAGGCGGCGGCGCTTGTTCTTTGCAAACTTAAACCGGAGCTGGCCGTTGAGCCGCTTATCTCATTGCTGGATCAGGATAATAATAACCTGCGTATCGCATCCATAGTCGGCCTCGGTAATATGGAAGCCGGGCAGGCCGGAGAAAAACTTACGGAACTCCTGAACGATAAAGAGTGGGAGATAAGAAAAAGCACCTGCACCGCGCTGGGAAAAATAAAATACGCTAAAGCCACATCGGGGCTTGTAGCCAGGTTGAGCGACAGCAAATCCGTAGTGAGAACCGAGGCGGTTATCGCGCTCAACAACATCAAACCTCCCGAAGCTCTCGAACCGTTAATTGAATCGCTAAAAAAGGACAATAACCCGGACGTCCGCAAAACAATTGCTATCGCTATCGGCAACACCAAGTCCGAAAAGGCCGTTCCCGCCCTGGCCGACGCGTGCGGGGACGAGGCATGGCAGGTGCGCATGGCCTCGGTCAGTTCGCTCGGAAACCTTAAGTTCCCGGAAGGTCTCACGCCCGTCATGAACTGCCTTGCGGACAAACACGAAGATGTACGGCATACCGCATCAATTGTCTATCCCCGTCTGCTGGCGCTGAAATCCGGCTGACCGTGACAAAAAAAAATAAAGAATTGACCGCCGAACAAAAACTCTCTTATCAAAACGATCTGGTTCAGATGATAGCGCATGACTTAAAGGGCTCTCTGATGGGGGTAAGCTCAAACCTTGACCTTCTTGTTAACAGCACCAAAATACCGGAACTGGAAAAAGAGATAGCTCAAACCGCTCTGGAAGGGAGCCGGGAACTTTACGAAATGGTAATGGATATGCTGAATCTGGGAAAAATGGAAGCCGGGGCGCTAACGCTTGAAAAAAGTCTCGTAAATATGGGTGAACTTGCCGAAAAAGAGGTCAGGAAACTGGCCCAACTTTCCGATGAAAAAGGAGTAGTGATTCGTTTGGAAAAAGAGGGAAACCTTGAAGCGGAGGCCGACAAAAAAATAATGGGGCGTGTAATAGCTAACTTCCTCTCAAACGGACTGAAGTACTCACCGCCGGGAAAGGAAGTTGCCGTCACGCTAAAAGAGGAAGACGAATACGTTAAAGTGCTGTTCCGCGATAAAGGGCCGGGAGTTCCCCCGGAATATGGAGATACTGTTTTTGACAAATACGTGCAGGTGGAGATGAGGACGCACAAGCGTGAGGGCGCTACGGGACTGGGCCTGCCGTTTTGCCGGATGGCGGTGGAAGCGCATCGCGGACAGGTAGGCCTTAACAGGCTCGACGAAGGAAGCGAATTTTATTTTTTGATACCGAAAAATGGCTGATATCAAAACGAGGAGATCCAAAATCCTGGTGGTTGATGACAGCCAGAACGCGCGAAAAACGGTTCGCAACATGCTCAGGACGATCGGCTATGTGAATATAGACGAAGCTGACGACGGCGACACCGCCTTCGAAAAGCTGAAGGCCAAGCAGTTCGATTTCGTTATCGCCGACCTCTATATGCCCAGGGTCAGCGGCCTGGAACTACTGCAATTTATCAGGGAGGAGCCGTCACTGCGCGACCTTCCTTTTCTTATCATCACAGCCGATACAGATACCGGCCATATAACCCGCGCGGCGGAAGAAGACGTGGATGGTTACATAATCAAACCGTTTGTTACGGAAACACTCGGAAAAAAAATCATCTCGATTATTGAGAAAAAGGCGAACCCGTCAAAAGTGGAGGTTCGCCTGAAACTTGGAAACGTCTACATGGACAACCACCTGTACGACAAGGCGCTGGTCGAATACGAAAAGGCCAGACAGGTTAAACCCGGAAGTGCGCGCATAACACATGCCATAGGCCGCGTATATAAGGCGATGGGAGAGATTGATAAGGCCGAAGGTTTTTTTGTAGAAGCGGTTACATACAATCCAAGGTACATTAAAGTTCAGCAGAGCCTGGCCGAACTCCATCTGGAGCGCGGAAACGAGGCCGAGGCAATCAGATATCTCAAGCAGGCGGCCACGATAAGTCCAAACGATTCCGCAAGGCAGATCAGCCTCGGCAAGCTGTACCTCAAAAACGGCCTGTTTGAAGAAGCGGAAAAGGCATTTCAATATGCGGTAAAAAGCGACCCGAAAAACGCGGAACTCCAGACGCAAATCGGCGAAATTTACCTTGAGAACGGGCAGGCGGAAAGGGCGGCTGAAGCATTCAGGGGTTCTTTGGGTCTCATTGAAACCGTACACGTTTACAACAGGCTGGGGATAGCGCTGAGGCGCAAAGAGCGGTACAAGGAAGCCATTGAGGAATATAAAAAAGCGCTAAGGGTGGAACCGGATAACGAGGTCGTTTACTACAACCTGGGCCGCGCACTCCTTGAGGAAAATCAAAAATACGATGCAATCGGCGCATTCAGAAAAGCTCTTGAACTTAACCCGGACTTTAACGAGGCAAAAGAGATGCTGGATAAACTGGCATCGCCAATGAGCGCATGAACCATGATTGACGTTTTAAAACCGTAACGGATTCGTCCGAGATGATCGAGAAAAAACGTAAAACCGAACTTGATATCGATTTGACCATACAGTCTCCCGTGGTCGAGGCGCCGCCACCCCCGCCTCCGGAGCCGGAACCTGTTCCTGAACCGGAACCGGCAAAAGCAAAACCGTCCAGACGAAAACTCTACATCATTGCAGGTGTCTCCTCGGTCACTGCCCTGCTCGCTGTAATTGCGCTGGCAGTCTATTTCGGCGCCGCGCAAGAAACCGCGGAGAAGGTCCCCGAAGAAAAGCCTGTCGAAGTTACCGCCGCGGCGGTGCCGACGGCGCCGATGAAAGAGTTAAACAACCTCCCTCTCGAACCGTTTATCCTGCCGATAATTTATAATAACCGCAAAGGTTTTGTGCGCATAAAGTTCTCGCTTTTACTAAGCAACACCGATGCGGCCTCTGAGGTGGAAGAAAACCTTTCATTGATGCGGGAATCTATCTATCTGTTCGCGAAACAGCGTGAACTTGGTGATTTTAAGCCGACCGGAAAGCGGAATCAAACGATACAAACGCTCCGGCGCTTGCTCAACCGCTCACTTCAAAACGGGCGTGTGGAAGATGTAATGATAACGGAGTTCACCCTGTTATAACCACCTTGCAGGTGGAGGCAACTTGCTGGCGCCAGATCCGGCAGCCACTTTGTAATCCACTAACCCGAATTATTCATGAAGAAATTGAATTTTCAAATTATAGGTCGTAACCAGTTTAAAATATGCTACTTGCACGCATTTCAGGAATTGCGCGAAAAGACAGAGTGTATTTTCGGAATGTCC
>JBHHVT010000059.1:0-10995 GCA_046754425.1 Nitrospinota bacterium
CTGGTTACGACCTATAATTTGAAAATTCAATTTCTTCATGAATAATTCGGGCTAACCCGCCTGTGACGGGTCACATTATGCTGTCGCGAGAACATACAGCCGCTTGGTAATTGCCTGAAAATGAAGTTTCACGGCTCTGCCACAGGCCTGCCCGTTAATTGGGCTTTGGTTAATTGCCAGCGTTCACGTTCGGATTGGCGGCGTAATAGTCGCCCACGAAATATCTCAGCATCCTGCCTAATTGCAACTCGACATCGGCCGGAAAATTTTTGCCCGGCGTAACCCGATATGAACCGATCATCCAGACGGTCCCTTTGCGCAGTTCAAATTCCGTTTTAATGGTGCTGATGTTGTAAACGTTTATATCGAGCTTGTAGTCGTATTCGGTTTCGTCTTCGCTTTTCTCTTTTACGACATTTACGTTTATAAACGATATCGGCGGTTCGCTGTCCGGCGACACGAGTTCAATACCGGCATTTCCGAGTTGCTGTTCCACATTGCTCTTTATGCTTTCGGGCGTAAGCATGCCGTCTGGTTCGAAATCCGAGACTACAACAGTAAACCGGTTAGGTAAGTCTATCAGGTTTTCCTGTAATAGGGTAAGGGAGCTTGCCGCGCCGGCAGTTAAAATCGTAATTGCAGCCACAAAAAGGCCGGCTCGTAATTTTCCGCCTGTTTTCACAAAAAACACCTCATCTATTAATAGTTATTTATTAATATTTTAACTGTGATTTGCGGAATTACCAAATTTTCGGCCTTCACAGCGGCTTATTTTATCGCTGATGAGATCATTAACGATTTATACATGATGGGCAGGTACAATTAAAATCAGTAGTTTTATGTTTAAGACTATGTAAGATTGAGTCTTGTTTTACAAATTTACCAAGAATAATATCCAAGAACCTTGTATCGCCATGTTCATACCTACGAAAAACCGCATAGGCTATATGATCTGCAAGCTGAACGAGGCGAGATGCTTTTGAATCAACGAATAGGGGAACTTCCGGTATATTCCTCAGTACTCCCCAACGAGTCCCTAAAGACTGAAAATCATGTGCGAGGGCTTGAAGATGAGTTTCATGAGAACTTTCATCCAATATTATTAGTCCACGTTGAGTGTTACCTGATTGGTGCATGTTTCCTAAATGTCTATCAAAGCGGTTGCAAAGCTCTTCAAATGCAGCTTCCATTGGGTTTGTTTGAGAGAAAGAAGGTTTGTGAACAGCACATGCAAAAGCGCTGGTAGTATCATGGGAATCAACCAATATTTTTAAAACTTTAATGATTACATCTCTTCTTTCCTCCTTACTCATCCCTTTCCAAGGGTTGGTGCGTCCATTAAATATTTCTGATGCATGAAACTCAATTAATTCAGGATTGCTGGGACTAATTGATTTAGCCAACTCTTCTAGTTTTTGGGTTATCCAGTGGATTTGGCGCTCGAATATTAGAACACCACCAAGAACAAGGTGCGTTTCTTGTACGTTCCCTCCAGAACCGGAGTCATCAAGATATAGTAGATACATTATTTAATAGTCAGCCGAGTGGAACTTTTTCCAACGAACCGCGCTACTGCGGCCCTCTCAACTGTATCTATAATATACCAAATCTGATAATTACTTTCAAATCTTACCTAAAAATAGACCGAAACGACACCTGTTTCACAGCTTGTTTATCACCAGGTTTCGCAGTTCCGTCATCTCCTCGATGGCGTATCTTATCCCCTCGCGGCCGAGTCCGGACATCTTGACGCCGCCGTACGGCATATGGTCCACGCGGAAGGTCGGGACATTGCCAACGTTTATTCCGCCAACGTCGAGCACGTCCCACGCCCTGAACGCCGCCTTTAAATCGTTTGTAAAAATGCCGGCCTGAAGGCCGAAATCCGACTCGTTTATAACTTTATACGCATCGTCTATATCATCGTACGGTTGCAGGGTTACTACGGGGCCGAATATCTCCATGCACGCTACTTTCATATCGGGCGTAGTCTTTTCCAGTACGGTCGGCTCCAGCACGGAACCGTTCACGACAGCGCCGCCGCAAAGGAGTTTTGCGCCGCCTTCCACCGCTTCATTAATCCACTCCAGTACGCGGTCCGCTTCTTTTGCATAGATAAGCGGTCCCACGTCGGTCGCCTCGTCGGCGGGATCTCCGACTTTGAGCGCCTTCACCTTTTCCTGGAAGAGCTTTTTGAACCTGTCGTACACTTTTTCGTGAACAAGGATCCTCTGCACCGAGATACATGTCTGTCCTGAGTAGCTGAACCCGCCAACGGCAATCCTTGCCGCCGCGTCTTCGATATCCGCGTCGTGGCGCACTATCACGCCCGCGTTCCCGCCAAGCTCGAGCGCGATTTTTTTAGTGCCCGCGCTATTCTTCAGCCGCCAGCCGACGCCGGGCGACCCGGTAAACGAAAGCATTTTGAACCTGTCGTCCTTTACCATGATTTCTGCAAGCGACGGCGGAGTAGGTATCATCGAGAAGCCGCCTTTCGGCCATCCCGCCTCCATCACGATTTGGGCAAGGATAAGGCCGGTGAGCGGGGTTTGCGACGCCGGTTTTATCACGATGGGATTGCCGGACGCGAGCGCCGGCGCCACCTTGTGAGCAACAAGGTTCATCGGAAAATTGAACGGGCCGATGCCGAGGATCGGCCCGATGGGTACGCGCTTCACAAAACAGGTATGGCCCGCGCCGTGCGGCGAAGCGTCGAGCGGAATTATCTCGCCCGTTATCCGCCTCGCCTCTTCCGACGCGTACTGGAACGTAAATATGGAGCGGTCGATCTCTACGCGCGCCGCCTTTATCGGTTTGCCCGCCTCGGCGGACAGCACGCGGGAGATTTCCTCTTTGCGGTTATCAAGTTCCGTGGAGATTTTATGCAAAATGGTCGAGCGCTCATGCGGCGCGAGCTTTGCCGTAACCGCGAGCGCCTCTTTCGCCGCGCCGGTCGCTTCCTCAATGTCCGTTTCAGTTGCGAGGTATGTCGTACCCGCCGTATGGCCGTCGTAGGGCGCTTTAATCTCGTGTTTCTTGTCCTTCTTTTTAAACACTCCGCCGACGAGTATCGGATAATCTTTATTCATGGATTGTTGTTTCAAATTTTCTTGTAAGAGACCAGACGGAAAACAGACTATCTCTCAGTAAAGCTGACACCGGTCTACTTCTCGCATTCTATCAGTTTTTTGCCCACGAGCCGACCCTTTTCATCTTTCCCCATTTTCCTTTGCGGCCGGTCGCCCACTGCAGCAGACCGATAAACCGCCACAACGAATTAATCTGCCTGTAACCGAAATTTTCCAATAGGGCGGCGACAAAAAGAAGCAGAACATGCCTGGGCCTTTCGTAGATGTGAAACGACATCTCCTCAAGGAACAGAGATGTAACCGATAAAAGCAGTCCCATCCCGATGGCCACCATAAGAAAAGCCAGCATGGTCTCATACGAAATCGCCCCCAAAAAATAGGCGATGAATGTAAACAGGTAGCCGGCCACTTCCAACAGCGGCCCCAGCCATTCAAAGAAAACCATAAATGGAAACGCCAGCCAGCTAATCGCGCCGCCCTTCGGATTAAACAAAAGGCCGATATTCAGGCAAAGAGATTCCGACAATCCCCTTTGCCAGCGCACCCGCTGGTTTTTAAGCGTCTTTAAATCCTCCGGCACTTCCGTCCAGCAGATCGGGTCGGGCACGAATGTAATAACGTACGGTTCTCCCTTCATCCGCATCAGGCGGTGCAGTCTTACAACCAACTCCATATCTTCACCCACCGTGTCGGTGCGGTAGCCGCCGGCTTCTATTACAATCTCTTTTTTAAAAACGCCGAATGCTCCGGAGATAATCAGCAGTGCGTTAAGCGTCGACCATCCGAGCCTGCCGAAAAGAAAAGCGCGGATATATTCCATAATCTGAAACAACGCCAGAAGGTTGGTGGGCAGTCCTATTGTTTCCAACAATCCTCCACGCACCACACAGCCGTTTGCTATCCTTACCGTGCCGCCGGACGCTATGGTTTTCGGCTCTTCCAAAAACGGTAAAATAACACGTTGCAAGCTGTCGAGCTGAAGGGCGGAATCGGCGTCAACCGCGCAATAAAGCGGGTATCGCGCGGCGTTTATACCTGCGTTCAGGGCGTCCGCCTTCCCGCCGTTTTCCTTATCTATAACCCTGATCCTCCGGTTGGTTGACGATATATACAACCCCTTCACTTCCTTTGTTTTTAGCCGAACCCGGTACGCCTCCGGGAAAGGAACCATATCAAACTCTTTTATAAGCTGGCCCAGGGTATTGTCCGATGAGCCGTCGTTGATCACGACTACTTCGAACTCCGAGTAATTGAGTTCCAAAAGGGAGCGAACAGTAACGGCAACGGTTGTCTCCTCGTTATAAGCCGGCACGACGATACTCACTGGCGGCTGGTATTCGGAAAAAGCGGGCGCGACCGCTTCGCGCTCATGGCGCTTCATATATTTTACGATACCGAAGAAAGCCAGAATGTTCGTTAATATGTAGCCGATATTAAGCAGGATGAAATAAGCCAGAAAAAACGCTTCAACGACGTTAATGACGGCCGATGCGGTCATACCGCCACTCTTTCCGCCAAAACCATTTTAATAATATCTTTCGCGTATCTGTCCCAGTGCTTTTCCATTATCTGCCTGAGCTTGTCTGTTCCAGTAAAGGGCATATCCGCCAGCGCCTGGGCCGTCCTGTAACGTACCCACCAGTTTTGGTCCGCAAGCATGTTTATGAGTCTCTGCTCGTCCTGCCACAGGCCGGTCAACGCAAGCAGTTTGACAGCCTGAACCCTTACAAACCACGTTTCGTGATCTAGAAAACCGCGTATCATTGCAAGGTTATCCGTATCCTTTATTCCCTTCAGACAGGCCGATATTGCCTGGGCGTCCTTTGTGACTGCAAGCGTGCTGTATATTACATGTTTTATCTTTACGTATGACGCTTCCCTCAAAAATTGCATCAGCCAGGACACCTGCCTGTCGTCAGCCTTTAATATCTCTTTCGCCAACGGAATTGAAATAGCCTGCGCGCCCATCTGCCGCAGCAGGTTTGCGACGATTACCGGAGGCCAGTCGGTACGGCGGACAATCATCGGAATAATTATCTTTACGGACTCCGCACTGTTTATCTTTACCATGGCGCGCGCCGCGGCAAGGGAAAGTATGGGGTGATGATTTTCCACCATATCAAGGAGCCTGGGCCAAACGCGGACCACACGCAGGTTCCCCAAAGTAACGCATGCTATAAGCTTGCTTTTTACATTACCGTGATGAATCATCCGCCACGCCGCGTCATCCAGCCCCGTGGACTGTGCGAATCGTATTAACCCTACTATCGCGCTTCCGTCCTCGTATTCGAAATAACGGTTCCATAAATCCATAAGCTGTCTTGCCTGCCCTTTGGTCAGCCGCGGCAGGTCGACAACATCCCCCTCGATGCTCTGAAGCATTAATCCTTCCCACTTTTCCATTAAACGAGTTCTTGCCTTACCGCCCGCAAGATGGAAAAATCTGACCACAAGGACAAAAATCGACATTATTACTGTTGCCGAAAGAACGAAATTAACTACCCACTCGGCGACAATCAGAATGTTTTCATCGGAAAACAGGTTTGCGAATAACGTAAAATCCATTTTTATCCGGTCGTCACGGCTCTGGTTGATATTGAATCATTACCGTTCCGGCGTGCATCGGTAAACTTACGTTTGATGCCCAGCTATAAGCCGCCAGTCTGCCACCCCCGGAATAAATGTACGGTTTTTTTCATAGAGCCGCCCGTCGGTAACGCTTCCCCATCGTTATGCAGATATATTATGTGCCTTGGTGGCTTTTGATTATACTTTAAACTGCGGGCGGCAGACCACAGACGCATCGATACGGATCCGGACGCCTATTTGGCCTGTCTGACCCATTTGCCCGTCTTAACCATCTCTCCCCATTCGTGCTTGTGCCGCAAAGCCCAGCGGGAGAGGCCGATGAAACGCCACCACGAATTAAGCTGCCTGTACCCGAAGTTTTCCAGTATGGCCGCAAGAAAAAGCACGAATATCTGCGACGGCTTTTTATAAACATGGAAGGATAGCTCTTCAAGCAACAGGCCGGTAACGGATAAAAGCGTACCCATTCCTATGGCAATAGTAAGGAAGGCGGCAAGCGATTCAAATGTTATCGCCCCCATCATGTATGCGGTGATTGTGAAAAAGTAACCGACGACCTCCACGACCGGCCCGATCCATTCAAAAACAGCCATAAAGGGGAAGGCCGCCCAGCCGACCGTTCCTCCCTTCGGGTGAAAAAGCAGTTCAAGATTCTTGTACAAACTTTCCGCCAAACCCCTTTGCCAGCGTATGCGCTGGTTTTTAAGCGTCCGAAGGTCCTGGGGCACTTCCGTCCAGCAGATGGGATCCGGCACGAAGGAGATTCTGTACGGCCTTCCCTGAAGCCTCATCATTTTGTGCAGTCTCATTACAAGCTCCATATCTTCACCAACGGTGTCGTTGAGGTAACCGCCCGCCCTTATAACAAGTTCCTTGTTAAACAGCCCGAAAGTGCCGGATATTACCAGCAGGGCGTTCATCGCCGACCACCCGAGCCTGCCGAAAAGGAAAGCGCGGATATATTCCACAATCTGAAACAGGGCCAGAAGGTTTGACGGCAGACCCATTTTCACTAAAAAACCGTCCCGTACCTGGCAGCCGTTTGCTATCCGCACCGTGCCGCCCGCGGCTATGGTGTGCGGATCCTCAACGAAGGGAGAGATAACCCTTTGCAAACTATCCCGCTGAAGGAAGGAATCCGCGTCAAGAGAGCAGAAAAGCGGGTACCGGGAAGAATTAATACCGGCATTAAGCGCGTCCGCCTTGCCGCCTTTTACCTTATCGATGACACGCAGATTGGGGTTGCTTGCGGACAGATAGACCGAGCGTACCAGCGAACTCTTTAAACGTATGCGGTACGCCTCCGGAAAAACGGCCATGTCGAACTCCTTTATGAGCGCCTCAAGAGTGCCGTCGTCCGAGCCGTCGTTGATAACGACTATCTCGTATTCTGAATAGTCGAGCTGTAACAGGGAACGTACGGCCGCCGTAATGGTCGTCTCCTCGTTATGCGCCGGTACGAGTATGCTTATCGGTGGCAGGTACTCGGAGTATGCCTGCGGGATGCTCTGGAACTCGTGGCTTTGCATATAGCGGGAGATGCTGAATAGCGAAAAAACATTAAGTATTATGTAACCGCCGTTAAGGAAAATGAAGTAGAGAAGGAAAAACCACTGTGTATGCCAAATTATCTCCAGCATGGCTATACGAGTCCTTTTTCCGCCAATACCTGGCTCAAAATGCCGCGCGCGTAACGGTCGCCCTGTTCATGCATAATCTGTTTCAGTTTTTCCTTTTCAATGAACGGCATCTCCGTCAGCGACTGCGCCGCGCGGTAACGCACCCACCAGCTCTGATCCTTAAGGAGTTCAATCAGCCTGTCCATGTCCGGCCATGTTCCTATCCTGCCAAGCGTCCTTGCTACCTGAAGCCTGATGAACCAGCTTTGGTGGTTCATGTACCGCCGAACGATATAAAGATCATCGGGATCCTGCATAACCTGCAGGCACGCGGAAACTACTTCGTCGTTTTTTGACGATGAAAGTATCTTGTGGACAGTCGGCCGTATGACGCCGTAGTGCGCGGTCTCCAGATAACGTATTACGCGCGGCATGTCGTTCGGCGCCGCCCTGTACACAGCGTCCGCAAGCGGTTTGGAAACGATGTCCGGCCCCATCTGCCGAAGAATCGTGGCGACTATCGCGCCGGGCCATGTGGACCGCCTGATGACTACCGGAATTATAAAATTAACCGCCTCTTCCGGGTCGATAACAATCATCGCCCTGGCGGCGGCGAGGGAGACGACAGGGTGGCTTGAAACGGCCAGGTCGCGAATCTTTTTCCACTCGTCCTTATCGCGCATGTTTCCCAAAGTTTTAATGGCAAGAAGCTGGTTCCTGACGTTTCCCTTTTGCAGAAGGTTGACCGCGGCCCTGTTGAGGCGGGCCTTTTTGCCGAACAGATTAAGCCTGGTTATCGGATCGCCTTTTAATATTTCGTGAAAATGATTCCAAAGATACAATATGGGGACAAACCCCGCACGGCTCAACGGCGGTGGAAATACCTCCATCCCGGCAAGGCTCTGCATCAGAAGCGGTCGCCATCTCTTTATTAATATGTTGTTTGCACGTTCGGCAGCCACTATCTTAATCCGCATCGCCGCTATGACGACCAATACAAGAAGAATTGCCGATATTACCAGTAGCGCAGTTACTCGCGCCGCGAGCACCATTGAATCAGAATAAATACCTGATGCCAACCTGGAAACCTCTTTTTATATAGCTTTTGCCCTGCTCGTGATAACCGTAGGAGTAGCTGACCCCCCATTTCGGAGAAATTGCATGGCGGCCCGACAAGGATATACTCGTAACGTCCGACCTCAATACTCCCAAACTGGGCCCCAGGAATTCGAGCTCGCTCCCCGTTGAAAACGCTGCTCCGACCCTGCTTGTGTCGGTGTAGAAATAGTTCAGCCTAAAGCCATGCGCCTGCGCGCTTCCGTTGCCCTCCAGATTGCTTTGATAAAAAGAATACGCCGCGTGGAAATTCCCGAAATACCGTTCAAGCGTCGCCACACCCAGGTTTATCCGGGAATTGTTATATTCCGTTTTCCGAAAACCGAGATCCAAAACCCACCCGCCGGCAAACCCGCGAATCAGTCCGCCGAATAGCGTCCACTTGGGAAGCACCCGGTGAGTGGAGCTGTTGGCGCCTTCGAGATGAACGGTCCATTTTTTATCGAGCGGATGGTAATAGCCGAGCTTGGCCTCGCTGTCTTTCAGATTAAATCGATTTGTTTCGCGCAGGCTGCCGTAAAGGGTTTTACCTTTATCGAGTTTTTTTGCCAGGTTGAGATAATTGCTCGACCAGTCGTCGTAGTTGTTAGTCAACTGCTCTGATGTGAAGCCTGCCTCAATTTCCAACGGTGAGGGGAGTTTTCTTTCAGCCAGCGTCTCAGAATACGCAGCGGTCGAGAAGAGCCCCAGCATTGCGACAAAAGAAAACGACAGACAAAAGGCTTTGTTCATCACTTTAAAAACCTCTTTATTCTTGCGATAAGCTCGCCCCAGTTAAACGGTTTTACAACGTAGTCGCTTGCGCCCGACTCCATCGCGCGCACGATAACCGATTCGTCCCGTTTTGATGTAAGCATAATGATGGGCGTATCAGCCCATTTGGTTTTTTTGCGAATATGTTGCAGCAGTTGGAAGCCGCTAATGAAAGGCAGCATTATATCCAGCAAAACGATATTGGGCGGGTTAACGCGGTCTATTAATGAGAGCGCTTCCTTGCCGTCCATTGCCATGTGTACTATGAATCCTTCACGCACAAGCATAAACTCAAGCAGCTGCGCGGTATCCTCATCATCCTCCACAAGGACGGCATAAGATGTATCCTGTTTGTCAGACATTGCCCCACCAATAAAAAACAGAGTTTCAACTTTTTGGTGAATATTCTTATCCAAGCGTGGCCGTATTTTGCGCTCACAAAAAGCCCACAAGATTATACCCCCAAAAGTTATCGAACGATTAAAAAAAGTCCCGCATACAGCGGAAGGCAATATGCCGGCGGCATGGCAGGCAGCCATTTTATAGCTGGAGGGTCGGTACGACAGCCCCCCGCCTGTTGTCATGTACAGCCGAGGACGGCTGTTCTACCAAAAGAAAACTGCGGTACCAACATAACCAGCAAAAAGAGCCGTCATCATATTGCCTTGCTCTGCAAGCGAACCGGCACGTTTGACCGGTTTTTTGACGCACGCCACAACCGGTATGAATTGCAACTAATTGAAATATCATATTGTTTATTCGGCATGTATGTTGCTCATTTCCGTGGCGTGAGGATTTATATATGGATCTGGTAAACAAGATACTTTTCAGCGACCGTACGCCGAAGCTGATAAGGCAAAGTCTCGACTTCAACACGCAAAAAGCGGCCGTTATCACCACCAATATCGCGAACTCCGAAACGCCCGGTTACAAGGCAGTTCGGATAAAATTCGACAAACTCCTGCAACAGGCCGCAACGGGGAATAATTTGCCGTTAAAAACAACAAACCCTAAACATATCGATGTTTCCAGCAATGGAATGAAAACTTCCGAGCCGGTCATGGAGATAGACCTTTCCGAAGGCAGACTGGACGGCAACAACGTTAACATGGAAAAAGAGATGACCAGCCTTACAGAAACTCAAATGGCATACGAAGCGGCCATATCCGCGATGCTAAAACGCGGCGGAATAATCAAGTCCGCCATTACGGAATCGAGATAAAGATAGATTATGGCGCACCTGAAGATTTATTCGGATTTAAAACCGCTGGGAGCGGCCCTGAATCTGAAAAAGCCGAATCCGGGCGGCAAGGATTCAGTCACGTTTGGTGAGGTATTGAAGCAGTCAGTTAATGAAGTAAACAGGTTGCAGTTGCAAGCCGATAAATCCATCGAGGCTCTTGTATCGGGAAAGGATAAGGACATCCACGGAACCATGATCGCAATTTCAAAAGCCGACCTGGCGTTCAGGATGACACTTCAGGTAAGAAACAAAGTTATTGAGGCCTACCAGGAGATAATGAGGATGCCGTTGTAACAGGCGGTCGTGAGGAGAGGAAAATGATTAGAATGCTCTATAAGGCAATTTTTGTAAGCGGGATGGCGCTTTTGGTAGCAATAATCCGCTTGTCTCAAAATTAGACGAAATAAAATTATATCTACTTTAATAAACGCATTCAGTGCTTCGAGATTTTCCCGCCGGCAATCTGGCTGTTTGGCTGATAGGTTTTCAGGTCTTATTTTGCAGTTTTACCATAAGAACCAGCGTCACCAGAATTAGCCCGGATTATTCATGAAATGTCCCCTCCTTTTCAAGGAGGGGAATTGAA
>JBHHVT010000060.1:0-10949 GCA_046754425.1 Nitrospinota bacterium
AATAAATGTAATTGAAGATTACTCCGGTGATGTTCGCTATTTAGGCGAAATTATAAATACCGGAACGGGGGTGGCCTCTTTTGTTAAGATTACTTTTACAACATACGATAGTAATAATAATGTAATCGGTAGCGATTACTCATATGTAAATGGCAATCTCTATATAAGCAATTCAACCGGTATTTCTTTTGAAACATCCCTTGGCCCGAATGAATACGGCAGCTTTGAAGTTATAACAAATGTTTCATATAACTCAGCGGCCAGTTATTCATTCGAGATAACTTACTCAACTTATAGTGCCTCTCCACCAACGATATTATTGGCGGTAACCGGAAATATAAGTGTAATGACAGATTTTCTTGGTGATATAGAATTTCTAGGTGAAATTATTAATAACGGTGGTGGAACAGCATCGTTTGTAAGGATTGATTTCACCATGAAAAACTCATCAGGGTTAGTTATTGGTACTAGCTTTAATTACATTTCAGGTTCAACCTGTTTGCTTTCTTCAGGTACTACTACTGATACTTGTCTTGCTCCATATGAAAAAGGAAGTTTCGATATATGGACTGTTACACCTGCGGCAGATGTCTGGTCATACTATTACCGTATTTACCACAGCGAATATGCGGTAGCAAAACCAGGTCTTGAAAAAACTTCCTACTACGATAACTTTAACGACCTTACACATGACGAAAAAATAGATATGAGAAATAAGATAATTGATGACCAAGTCAGGTTTTTAGAAGCTCAAAAAAATAATTGAACGCCCGTCTTTAAAGCATTCCTCTCTATCCCTCTTGTGGCAATAGTGGCACCCGCATCTTCACCGGTATTTGACGCAAAACCGGGACAGTAGGTAAGAATATACTTATCCTTCGACAAGCTCAGGATGACACCCCTCTGTCATGGTGAGCCTGTCGAACCATTCCTCCGTGGTGATTTTTTGGCTTACGAAGCTTATCTGTTGGTGGCGTAGACATTCTTGTCTGCGTGCCCTGCGATAGCAGGGCGTTCCCCCGCGCCTCACGGCGCGACTCAGACAGGCCTGCAACGAGCCTAGCCTGCCCCGCGTATTCTCGCGGGGTCGCGTCGAATGTCTGGCTACTCGTTATATCCCCAGATACGCGGCCTTGATATGTTCGTTTTCGGCAAGCTCTTTCCCTTGGCCGCCCATGACGACGCGCCCGTTTTCCAAAACGTACGCGCGACGGCAGATGGCAAGGGAATGCTTGACGTTTTGCTCGACCAGCAGGACAGTCACCCCTTCCTCGTTAATTTTTTTTATGATTTTGAAAATTTCCCGCGTAAGAAGCGGCGACAGGCCAAGAGACGGTTCATCCAGCATAAGTATTTTAGGCAATCCCATCAGCCCCCTGCCGACGGCGCACATCTGCTGTTCGCCGCCGCTAAGCGTACCGGCATGCTGTTTTCTTCTTTCCTTCAGCCGCGGGAAGAGGTCGAAAACTTTTTCCAGCGTCTGGGCGCGCCGTCTTTTCGGTTCCGGCGCGAGCGAACCCATCACAAGGTTTTCTTCCACTGACATCTCTGGGAAAAGCCTCCTCCCTTCCGGAACGTGGACGATGCCGTGTTTTACAATCCGGTCCGCAAACGTCTCTTCCAGCTTCATGCCGAGAAAGTCGAGTGTACCGGAGCCGGGGCGGACCATACCGGAAATCGTTTTTAATACGGTCGATTTACCCGCGCCGTTAGAGCCGAGCAGAACGACTATCTCTTTTTCGATTACTTCAAACGATACATCCCAAAGCGCCTGCACGTCGCCGTAAAAAACGTTAATGCCATCCACCTTAAGCATCAGCGCCGTCCTTCCAAAGGTTCGCCGAGGTACGCACGGATGACCTCCTCATTCGACGCCACCTCCTTCGGCGTCCCTTCCGCGATTGTCTGCCCGAAGTTTATGGCGTGTATCCTGTCCGAGATGCTCATAATCACTTTCATGATATGTTCCACGATGATGATGGTTACGCCCTTTTGTTTTATCTTTTCTATAAGTTTTAGCGCATCGTCCAGTTCGGACGGATTGAGACCGGCGAACGTCTCATCAAGAAGGATAAGCTCCGGCCGGGTAGCCATCGCCCTGGTAATCTCCAGCCTTTTGCGGTCGCCTATCGTAAGGCCTTTCGCGATGAAATCGCGGCGGTGAATGAGATCGCAAAACTCAAGCGTCTCCTCCGCGATCTTCTTTGCATGGTGCAAAGTATTTGTTCTGCAAAATGCGGCGGCGATTACGTTGTCCAAAACGCTCATCCGCTTTAACGGCTTTACAACCTGGAACGTGCGCGCTATGCCGAAGTGGTTAATCCTGTGCGGACTTAAGCTTTCCACGCTCTTGCCCTTAAAAAACGCCTTGCCGGAAGTAGGCGCGTAAAAGCCGGAGATAACGTTGAATATCGTCGTTTTGCCGGAACCGTTGGGGCCGATAAGGCCGAATATCTCTCCTTTTTTCACCTCAAAGCTCACGTCGTTAACGGCGGCGAGGCCGCCGAAATATTTCACCAGGTTTTTTACTTCAAAAAATTTCATCCCCGGCCCCGCGCCGCCGCCTCTCGCGGTTTGCGCCTCAGGAATATCTCCGCAAATTTATGCCGGTCCCCCACAACGCCGTTCGGCATGTACCTTATTACGAGCACGACGAGAATCCCGAAACCGAGCACATGCGCTTTTGTGACGTAAGCCGCAAGAGCGATAAAGGTTTTTGAGCCGCTCGCCTTTGCGGCAGAGGCGATAAAACCGAAACCGGCCGTACGGAAAAGCTCCTGAACTATCACCATGATGAACGCGCCGACCGCGGGGCCGTAAACCGTCCCGACGCCGCCGACGATGCCGACCAGTATCGCCATTATTGAAATGTCGTGAAGCGAAAATACCACCTCCGGGTCGATAAACCCCATATAGTTCATGTAAAGAGCGCCCGCAATGCCGGTAAGGGAGGCGGCAATACCGAGTGAAATCATCTTGTAAAAAGTGGAATTCACACCCAGGCTTTCGGCGGCGTCCTGATCCTCACGTATCGAAACGAAGTAGTACCCCAGCTTCGATTTCATGACAAGCTGTACGATGACAATCGTCGAAACCGCCAGCGCCAGCGCAATATAGTAGTAGGGCAGTTTTGATATGAACGTCTGCAAAATCATTATCCCCACCATACCCTCGGTAAGGTCCTCCCATATAGTCGCGGTGTGCCGAAATACTTCGTTAAGCGCAAGCGTGGCGAGCGCGAAATACGCTCCCCGCAGTCTGAAGCATATCCAGCCGAACGGCAAGGCGACCAGAGCCGCCGCAATCCCGCCAAGCGCGAGGCCCCACCACGCCGACCAGCCGAAATGGAAGTTTATCAGCCCCGCCGTATAGGCACCGGTACCGAAAAAAGCCGCGTCGCCGAACGATACCTGCCCGGTATAACCGGCGATGAGGTTCCAGGCGGCGCCGATAACGACCCACATCAGTGCGAGTATAAAAAGGTGGCGGTAGTAATCGCTTTCGACCGCCAGCGGGAATACGATCAGGACAACAAGAAGAATAATTGGAAAAACTTTTCCCGTTTTCATCATACGCCGGTAATCCTCTTAAACCCGCCCGGCAGGAAAATTAGCACGACGATGAAAATAACAAGGCCCATCATCTCCTCGAACTCCATCGCGATATAGGTCGCGGCAAACGCCTCTACAAGTCCGAGTGTTACCCCTCCGAAGATAGCGCCCACCGTCGAACCAAGGCCGCCGAGTATGCAGATTACGAACGCCTTTCTGGTAAACGGACCGCCTATATCCGGGTAGAGGTAAAAAATCGGCATAAGCATGGTACCAGCCGCCGCCACGAGCGCCGCCCCGAGGCCGAACGTGATGTAGGTAATCCGTTCCGAGTCTACGCCCATCAGAACCGCCGCCTCCTTGTCCTGCGCGGTAGCCCTTATCGACCTGCCGATATCGGTTTTAATTAGGAACCAGAAAAGGAACAGGGTAATCGCAATCGCCAAAAAGAAATCTATCACCAAAGGAACGCTAAACGATACGTTTCCCAAAAAAAATGTGGCGTTGGAGTACGAGACCCTCACCAATTTGTAGTCGGACGTAAATATAAACCTCATAACCTCCGTCAACACCATTCCGATACCGACCGTCATGAGAACCTGATTTTCCGGCAGAATGGTTTCCGTATGGACAAGTGGATTTAAAAGGAACTTCTGCAACAATATGCCGAGTAAAAAAATAGCGGGCATGCTGATAAAAAGCGATAAGTAAGGATCCATCCCCAGCGTGGCGAACAGCGAGTATGTTATGTACATTCCCACCATCATCAACTGGCCGTGAGCCAGGTTGATGATACCCATGACGCCCATGATAAGCGTCATGCCGGTACCGATAAGGGCGTACAGGCCCCCCTTTAGCAGACCGGATACGAGAGTCTGTAAAAAAAGGTCCATCTAAACCAGTCGTCCCTAACGTGATAAGCGCGACAGTTCGCATCTGCGCCAGCTAATTGTCTGTGCCGACACGGCACTACCTGCGTTCCTTCAGCCAATCTATCGGGTAAACATAATCCGCATTCGCAAGGCTTTTCGGCCAGATCATCCGCAGTTTGCCGTCCTGCCACTGCACCACGTATGTCCGCAGCCTGTTCTGGTTTATCTTCCTGTCATAGGAAGTAAACTTTACCGGACCGAACAGGGTCATCATATCTGTTTGGGAAAGCGCTTCAGTGATTTCTTCCGGCGAATGCGATTTCGCCCTGCCAAGCACGTCCGCGATAACGTAAGCCGCCGCGTACGCCTCGGCTCCGTGGTATTCGGTCTCCCTGTTGTATTTACTCTTGAACTTCTCGTAGTAGGCCATCGCACCGGGCAGCGGCAAAGACTGGTGCCATAGCGTGGCGGAGATGACTTTCTCACCGGACTTGCCCGTGTTTTTCATAAATTCCGGCAAAGTGAACCCCGCCGCCGCGCCCGCGAAAAGTTTCGGGTTCATCTGTAATTCCATCGACTGGTTCATCAAAAGAGACGCGTCCAGAACATAAGAGATCATGTAAACAAGGTCTGGATTTGCCTGCTTTACCTTTGACAGCAGCGGTTTGAAGTCCACCGCGCCGGCATCGTAGCTCTCCTTTAGAAGAACCTTCACTCCCAGCTTTTTTGCGCTCTTTTCGAAAGCGGACGCCCCTTTGGTTCCGAAAAGGCTGTTCTCGTGGAGAATCGCGACAGTTTTCGGTTTTACGATTTCTTTCAGAAAACTCTCAAGGCCGCTGGCGTATTCACTTACCGGAGGGTTAAGCCGGAAAATCCGGAAGCGTGGAAGTATGCGTCTCACCTCTTTATCGGCCCTTGCCTCAAACTTTTTTATCTTCGCCTTTATCTCGCTGATTTTTGCCGGGTCTTTTTCCTTTTGGAGCGACTTTTCCAGTTTTCCCACTTTCCGGCCGCTGGGCGTATGCGCGGTCGGCTGTGTAATGGTGTCTGCCGAACCCGTGTTAACCAAAAACGGGAATGATTTATTGATGGCGACACCCGCTACCGCCGCCGTAACGGATGAACTGTAGCCGCCGCCCAGCATAACCACTCTGTCCTGCGAAATCAGTTTTTCAGCCGCGGACCTGCCTACATCCGGCTTGCTTGTGGTATCTTCTATCAGGAATTCGACCGGCCTGCCCTTGACGCCGCCCGCGGCGTTTATCTCCTCCTGCGCCATTTCAAAGGATAACTTTTCAATCTCTCCGAACTTGGCGAACTTGCCTGTTACCGGCAGGACGATGCCGACCTTAATCGACTCCGCCGCTACCGCTTTAATCCCCAAAACAGCTAAAAGGCTAAATAGAAAAATGGAGATGATGGAATATACGAACGGTTTTTTCATTGCGACCCCCGAATCAATTTTAATAATCGACAAAATAAAGATCCCGGGCTCACTGGTTTCTCACACCTAAATCTATTTATATCAGATGTTTTCCAATATTACCAGCAAAGAGTTAAAACCGTATCGGTAGTGCGTCCCAGGAATCCGAACAGCTTGCAATTCCCGCCAAAATGCAAAATAATGCGACCATAACTGAAATTCAGGCGTATGAATCAAAAACATTTTAATTTTATTTCCGTATGAGTACAAAAAGCAACCTGCTGAAGCTGTGCATGGAAAAAGGCATGCCCCTTACAAAAAAGCGCGAAATAATAATTAACGTTATTGAAAAAAATCCGGGTCATATGGACGCGGAGGATGTTTACAAAAAAGCCAAAAAGAAGGACCCGTCCATCGGCATGGCCACGGTTTACCGTGCGCTAAAAGTGATGAGGGACTATAACGTAATAGAGCGTCATACATTCGGGCAGGAACATCACCATTTCGAAAGCCCAACGAAAACACACCACGACCACCTGGTATGCTCCGACTGCGGCAGGATAGAGGAGTTTACCGACCCTTCCCTCGAACAGTTAAAAAACGAGGTGGCGAAACAACATGGCTTCCGGATGGAAACCCACAAGCTGGAAATATACGGCCTTTGCGCCGACTGCCTAAAAAAACAGGCTGGCTGACGAAAATAGCGGCTTACCCGTAAGCCGTCATTTCACGGTATCCCTGAAGATTGACTCCGCCAAACAGTAGTACAGTCCCGCCACTGGCGTGACAGTACGTTGGTACGACAGGCGGGGCGCCTGTCGTACCAAGAAAAGGCGGTCGTACAGCAACGTCCGCCTGCATGTGGCTGGGGTTCAACAAGTGCCCCCTCTTAACAGAACGACAGAGGTACAACAGGCGCCCCCGCCTGTTGAATTAATACCGTTTCAGAAAATCATCCCTTTCCAGCAGCCACGGATAATCTTCCGGTTTTTCGACTAACCCGGATTTTACAGCGTTATTTGTAATGTAGTCGTACTTTTCCACCCACTCTTTCTCATTTCTAATAACCCTGTCGTAGGTTTCGGCCAACCATAACACGCCTTTTCTTCCCAGCAGTCTGTTTATCCTGTGAGATGTTGAGCTTTTAATTGGCTGGAGGATTTCCTGCAAAGAATAATATGTATCGTCGTCTTTTTTAAAAGGACGGAACAGAAGATGAACATGATCGGGCATTATTGCAGCGATTGATAACAGATACAGTTTTTTATGGGGTATCAATATTGAGTCAGCAATAATATCCCTTGCTTCCGGTGTAAGTTCAAGATTCGTTGCGCTGAAAGTAACAAAATAGCAGCTTCCTCCTATTTGCCAGTGGGGAAGCTTTCTTTTTGTTATATGAAGGTCTTTGGCAGTTATTTTTTGAGGTTTCACAAATGTAATGGTAGTACAGCCGCCCTCGGCTGTACCGGGCGACAGGCGGGGCGCCTGTCGTACCAAAGAAAAACGCTCACCTAAACTCCCTAATCTAAATCAGTGCGCTTCCCTCTATTACATTTAAAACAAAGTGTTTGCAAATTATCTAAACTATCAGAACCGCCCTTTGAGATCGGCACTTTGTGGTCTACTTCCAATTTAATACATTGTCCGGAAGAGCCACATCTCATGCAAGTGAATTCGTCTCTTTTGAGCACAAAAAATCGTTTTCTAAGCGATAAGGGTTTCCGTACCGCAATCTGCTGGTTTTTCCCTTATACTTTTAGTACGTGTTTTCTCTATAAATTCATCAGATAGTTGAATCGAGTCATAGGCTTTTTTAAGCGCTTTTTTCCAACTTCCAAATTCTCTGTAAAATGTGTCACCGGAAACTGGAAAATTATACTTTCTTAAGTCATTGCGATGCAGTGAACCAAATCGCTTATAGATAGAGACGTAACTTACACGTCCATGCTTCTCTATATCTTGTTTGGTGATGGTATGTTTATCTAAAGTTTTAGAAATTCTTTTTAATTCACTTAAAAGCGATTTGTCGTCATATTCTGTCAAGAAATCGATTTTGAATTTACTCATACCTGTGCTAAATATCCTCAAGCGGGATGGGGCCGTTTTCGCCCCAGAGCGGCGAGATGGCGCGCGCGGTCGCCACTATCCCCGGCAAATGCTCCATGATGTAGTCCGCGTCTTCCATAGTGTTGTCGGGTCCGAACGAAAAACGAAGCGAGCCGTGGACGGTTTCATGCGGGATACCCATAGCGATAAGCACGTGGGACGGATCGAGCGATCCGGACGAACAGGCGGAGCCGGTCGACAACGCTATCCCCTTCATGTCGCACTGAATCAGCATCGTTTCGCCCTCGATGGACTCCACGCTGACGTTTAGCGTATTGGGAAGCCTTTCGGACGGATGCCCGTTGAGGCGAATGTGCGGGATTTCGCGAAAAATTCTCTGTTGCAGTTCGTCGCGCAGAGTTGCGACATGGGCGGAGTGGCGATCAAGGTTTTTCATCGCGAGTTCGCAAGCTTTCCCCATACCGATTATGCCCGGCACGTTTTCCGTTCCGGCGCGCCTGCCGCGCTCGTGATGTCCGCCGGTGATGAGCGGTTTCAGTTTCGTCCCCTTGCGGACGTAAAGCGCCCCTACACCCTTCGGTCCGTGTATTTTGTGGCCGGAAAACGACAGCAGGTCGACGCCGAGATCGTTCACGTCCACCGGAAGTTTGCCGACGCTCTGCACCGCGTCCGTGTGCATAAGGACGCCTTTGGACTTTACGATTTCCGTTATCTCCTTTACCGGCTCAACCGTACCGACTTCGTTGTTGCCGTGCATTACCGATACGACGGCGGTTTTATCGTCGAGTCCGTCCCTTAGCTCTTCGACATTTACGACAGCGTGTCCGTCCACGCCGATAATCTTTGCTCTGTAGCCGTTTTTACCGAGGTAGCGAATCGTGTTAAGCACCGCCGGATGCTCCACCGCGCATGTCGCAATTTGCCATGAATTATCGTTTGGATGGTTCCACGCCGCGCCCTTGATTGCGGCGTTGTCCGATTCCGTGCCGGAGCCGCAGAAAACTATCTCCGACGGATCGGCGGAAATAAGGGCCGCCGCCTGTTCGCGCGCCTCGTCAATGCGCGCACGCACGGACCGTCCGAACCAGTGGCCGCTTGACGGGTTGCCGTAGGATTCCTTCAGGTACGGCATCATCGCCTCAAGCACTTCCGGATGAATTGACGTCGATGCGTTATTGTCCACGTAAACCCTTCTCGCCGCATTGTTGAACGGTTTTATTCGTTTAGGTTGAGTTGCTGTTTTCATCTATTATGTTCCTTCATTAAACGCGTAGTCTGTTCAGCTCCGCGTCGTTGATCGCCCGCACGCGCGCCGTCTTCAATTTGTCCGAGCCAACCTCTTGCATCTCCACCTCTACGCTCATCTCGTTCGGCGCGTCGGAGTAGCGGGCCGCTATCTGCCCCGCCATAAGCGAGAGGCCGTTGGCGGATTCTCCGATAACCACTACGCGCGGCCCGGCGAACTCTTTTACGCGAATCAGCGTACTTCCCTCTTTGGCCAAGCGCTCGAGTTTTTCGTTTTCCATTTTATCGCGCCCCACAACTACCTTGCAGTTATCCGACAGGCGGAAATGCCTGCCAACGCGAAGCATCCGCGCGTCCTTTACGTCAGGGCTTTCGGAATAGTCCAAAAGGTCCCTGACCTTCGGGGCGAAGTTCGTATCGGTAAGCAGACAGCCGCCGGAGGAGCAGAGGTTTTCCTCGGATATGCCGATTTCGCGCCCCAGTTCCATCTGAGGTTTGCGGGACCTGCCCGATATCGCAAGCATCTCGGCGCGGTTAATCAACCCTTCCTTTTCGGGAATGGTCGGCTCCATTAACGCGGCGCAAAGCGGCCTTACTATCATCCCCTTGAGGCCGCTTTCCTTTTCTATCTGATAAAGCCGGTTTCTAACCTGCGACATCGGCCTTTGGCCCACCACCTCGCCGGTGAAAATAAAGGCGGCCCCCACCTTTTCCATTACCTCTTTCGCCTGCCGGAACATCATTATCCTGCAATCGACGCACGGGTTCATCCCCTTCCCCACCCCGTATTTGGGTTCTCGCAGCATTTGCAGGTATTCGTCGCCCATGAAGAGAGCTTTTATTTTAAGGCCCAGTTCAGAAGCAACCTTGCGCGCGGCGCTTTTGCAGCCGTCGCTCTTTTTCGTGCAGTTGCAAAAGGGGCTCATGAAATTCAGGACGGTCACATCGTAGCCGAGTTTCACCATCATCTTTACGGCAATGGTGCTGTCGAGCCCGCCGGACAGAAGCCCAAGTGTTTTAATCTCTTTTTCTGGCATAACCGGGATATTCTAATTGACCCCCATTTTTATATCAATGAACGCGCCTTTTTTTATCCGCTTTATCCAGTCGTCGCGGACCTCCGTAACGATTTTCTGGTATATCCTCTTTTCGACTTCGTTCCTCACCTCTTCCAGCGGCCGCAGCTTCGACTCCTTCTTGGAATCGACTTTAATGAGATGATATCCAAACCGTGTGCGAACCGGTCCGCTTACCTCCCCGGGTTTAAGCGAAAACGCCGCCTCTTCAAACGGCTTGACCATCATGCCGGGCTTCACCTCTCCCAGGCCGCCACCGTTTGGTCCCGACGGCCCCTCGGAATATTTTTTAGCGGCTTCGGCAAAATCGAGACCGTCTATAATCTCCTGCCGAATCCGCCTGATCTCGTTCAGCACGGCCGTTTCGCGGGCTTCACCGGCGTCTTCATTGACAACAAGCAGAATATGCCTTGCCCGAATGATCGGCGCGGTCTTAAACTCCTCCGACTGTTTCTCGTAGTACTCGGTGATATCGTCTTCCGTAAGTTTAACCTGGCTTTGAACTTCCCTGGATATCACCTTTCTGGACAGCAGTTGGTCTTTAAGCATCTCCCTGTACCGTTCCATGGTCATACCTTCCGCCGCCAGCAGCTCTTTGAACTGCTCTTCCGACGCGCCGACCCTCTTTCTGAACCGTTCCGCCGTTTCGTCCACTTCTCTTGCCGATACGTCAACCTCCTTTTCTTTCCCCAGCTGGATTATCAGTTTTTCATCG
>JBHHVT010000061.1:0-10902 GCA_046754425.1 Nitrospinota bacterium
TGCCCGTAAAAATCCACCATCTAAAGCGTATTACCGATTCCGCGTAACTGGCCGTCATGATAAAGGCTCCAAAACGAGCAATATTTTTTGCGTCTGTGTTAGTATTTCGACATAAACTGAATGATATATGCTGCGACCTGAAAGTGGGAACCCAAATAACTTGACTGAAACAGTCCCGACTGTGGCGGATTCGCCGGGAACAGGCCGATGAAGTGCCCCGCATGTCATAGTATCGAAACGAAGGTTATAGACTCCCGGCTCAGCAAGGAGGGCGACGCCATAAGAAGGCGGCGCGAGTGCGTAAGCTGTCAGTCGCGTTTTACTACCCACGAGCGGGTGGAGGAACTCTATCCGACCGTAATTAAAAAAGACGGAACGCGGCAGGAGTTCAATCGGGACAAAATACGGGGGGGACTGGATAAGGCGTTTGAAAAAAGGCCGGTCGCGGTTGAGGAGAGGGAAGCGCTGGTGAGCCGCGTGATACGCAGCATACAGAGCAGCGGCGAAAAAGAGGTCCCCTCATCGGCGATAGGCCGGAAAATAATGGAAGAGTTGCGCAACACGGACGAGGTGGCATATGTAAGGTTCGCCTCCGTGTACCGTTCGTTCCGCGATGTCAGCGAATTTATGGATGAACTGTCAAACCTTTTAAACGGAAAGAAATAATGCCCGGATACTATCCCGTGATGATGGACCTGAAAGGGAGAGACTGCGTAGCAGTCGGCGGCGGCGAAGTGGCCGCCCGGAAGGTGGAAATGCTGATAAGCTGCGGCGCAAACGTAACAGTAGTCGCTCCGGAGCTGGAAAAATCGCTGCAGGAGCTTGTCTCCTCGCACAAGGTAAAACATATTAACACGCCGTACCGGAAAGGACATCTAAACGGAGCGTGCCTGGTCATCGCCTCTACTGATAACACGGACGTAAACCGCGCCGTTTACGACGACGCTAGCGCGGCGGGGATACCGGTAAACGTGGTGGACGTGCCGGAGCTCTGTTCATTCATCGTCCCGGCGGTTGTGGAACGCGGCGATCTGATTCTCGCGGTTTCGACATCCGGCAAATCACCGGCGATGGCTAAAAGAATAAGAAAAGAGCTCCAGAAACAGTTCGGCGACGAGTACGCGGCAATGCTCCGACTGATGGGCGAAGCAAGACGAATATTGATGGAAAGGGAGCCCGACCTCGATAAGCGAATGCGGATACTTACCGATATAGCGAACTCCGATCTGATGGATCGCGTAAAAACCGGCGAAAAAGTCCGGGCCGAGGAACTGGTGGAAGGAGCGCTTGGAAAATGAAAACGCTCATGATGCTGGCGTCGTTCTGCTATTTTCTTGGGATGCTCAAGTACTTCCTGCATATCGCGATAAAAAGGAGAATCCTTTTCGTACTTGCCACTTTAATGATCGGACTGGGTTTTATATTCCATACGGCCATGCTGATTACGCTTTCCGCAAAGACGGGCCACGGGCCTTACACAACCCCTTTTGAGTACACCTCCTTCTTCGCATGGACAACAATGGGCGCTCTTTTGTTCGTGATAATCTATTACAAGATATCGATCATCGGTGCGTTCGTTTCGCCGATAGGTTTTTTATTGATGGCGCATTCGTTCCTTATGCCGTTTCCAGAACAGGTGCACACGCCGGTCAAAGAGTTCTGGATGACGATGCACTTTACCCTTTCGTTTTTGGCGCTGAGCTCTTTTTTAGTGATGTTCTCCGCGTCGCTCATGTACCTGATGCAGGAGAAAAGGCTGAAAAAACATTCGATGGGCGGTCTGTTCAGGCGGATGCCGGATCTGGATACGCTGGACGGTATCTACTACGGTGCGCTTGTTTTCGGTTTCCCGCTTATAACGGTCGGTGTCATCTCCGGCTTTATCTGGAGCAAATCAATATACGGCGCCTTTCTGGGCCCGAAACCGTTTACGGTTTTTCCGATTATAGTCGTCTGGTCCGTCTACGGCCTGCTGGTTCTTGGGCGGTCCCTTTTCGGCTGGCGCGGCCACCAGATCGCCCTTTTGGGGGCGGTCGGTTTCGCCGCCGCAATCGTTGCGGTTGGTATTCATCTCCATTAGCCCGCTGTGCGGGCAGACAACTGCTCATGTAAGGTGGATTTCTTCATGAAAAATCAGGGATAATATATTTAGTCGAGTTATTACCCTACTTTTGGAGATTAATGATGAAAAAGATATTAACCATGGCTTTTTTAGCGCTGCTGTTTTTTGCTTCACCCGCGCTTGCCGACAGTTACGTAATCGATCCGGCGCATACGCAGATCGGCTTTTCCGCGAAACATATGGTTATCACGAACGTAAAGGGGCGATTCAAGGAATTTTCCGGCGGTTTCGATTTCAACGAGAAAACCAAAAAGCTCGAAAACGCTGCTCTTGACATTGCAGTCAAAAGCATCGATACGGATGTCGAAAAGCGCGATAAACATCTGCGGTCGCCGGATTTCCTTAACGTGGAGCAGTTTCCAAAAATCACGTTCAAACAAAAAGCCGCCGGCGTGACGCAAGACAACGGGATGTGGGTAACCGGCGACTTTACCATCCGTGGAGTTACGAGGGAGATCAGGCTGGAGGGCGAATTCCTGGGAGCCGTTACAGACTTCCAGGGCAACCGCCGCGCCGGCTTTACCGCAACCGGGGAGATAAACCGTTTTGACTACGGCCTGAACTGGAACAAGCTCCTCGAACTCGGCGGCGCCATCGTCAGCAAGAAAGTCAAACTTATCCTGGAAGTGGAAGGCGTCAGAAAATAACCGGCGGCTTGCTCTTATGCCGGTTCAAGGATATCCCTCGCGACCTCGAACCAATGTGCATTGTCTGGTATTGCAACTGCGCCTTGGTTCGTACTGTGTATACTATCGAACAACCACGAACCAGCGTGGTAGAAGATCTCACCGGTGCCCCTCGCAGGGGCCGCGCCCCTTGCAGGGGTCGCACCGGACGCTCCGGTCGCACCCCTTCATCCCCTCCTTGAAAAGGAGGGGCGGGTGTTCGGTACGACAGGCGCCCCCGCCTGTCGGCCTGTACAGTCCCGCCGTGGCGGGGCCGTACTACCAAACCACAGGCGGGAACGCCGGTGCCGCCAACGAATCACAGACAGGAGTGTCTGTACCACTTGGAGGAAAGTGTGCTACCGGGTGGGGTGCCAGACGTAGCGGCCGTTTTTGTCTATGTAGCCGAAGCTGCTTTCAACCTCCACGAAGGCAAGGCCGCCCTTGAACGCGGCGGCGGAATCGTACATCCGCTCTATTACCTCAGTGCCGGTCGTGTCTATATATCCGTATTTGCCGCCGACACCGACGAAGGCAAGCCCTTCCGAAAAAGTGTGCGCCGCGTCGAAAGACGGCTCCACGACAAACGCTCCGGCCTTGTTGATAAGGCCCATCTTTTTATTTTGTTTAACGAATGCAAGGCCTTCGTTAAAACGGTTCGCCCCGTTATAAAACGGAGGGATGGCAAAATTACCTTTGGCGTCGATATAGCCCCAGTACCCGCCCTGTGATACCGGCGCGAGTCCGTCCGAAAAGGAGCCGGCCGCGTCGAATTTTTGCTCGAAAGCGTACGCGCCGGTTTTATCGATAAAACCGTAACCGTCCTCTTCCAGCACCGACGCCAACCCTTCCGAGAACCGGTTCGCATCGTCAAACCGTGCGGGGATTATAAATCCGCCGGTTTTATCTATATACCCCCATTTGCCGCCAACTTTTACATTTGCAAGATTTTCGCGAAACCCATGAACCTCGTCGAAATTACCGTCGAACGCCTCGCGACCAGTCGTATCGATGAAGCCCCACATACCGCCGCGCCGCACTGGAGCAAGCTTTTCGAAGAAGGGCCCCGCGCCGTCGAAATCGAGAGGTATCGCCTCTTTGCCCGTTTTATCTATAAAGCCCCACCGGCCACCAGACGAGTCCGCGCCGAGCGATACGGCCGCCAAACCCGATGTAAAACCGAAGGCGAAATCGAACCTGGGACCTATGACGACGTTCCCGGAGCTATCCATGTATCCCCATCTGCCGTCGAGTATTATCGGATAAAGCCTGCCCTTTGAAACGGACGGTTCGCCCCCGATGAAGGCAAGTAACGGCAGCCATTCCAAGAAATCCATCCGGTAGTTATACAAAAAAAACTGTCGTCACGCGTGGATACACGCCCACTCGCGATCTTCGCCTGTTACCGCGCCGGTATATTGCTTCCAGCCGCCCGCTGTTCGAGCCGGTACTTCAGCTCGGTGTTAATTTGAACCAGCGGATAATTGTTCACGCCCAGCTTTACGGTCAGAAGGGACTCTCTTTGCTTAATCGCGTCGCGTATTTCATTGCCCCTGAAGATTGTGCCCGCAAGCCTGGTTTTGATTTTAAGGTATCTTTTTCCGGTCGACTCGATGGCGTTATAGTACTTCAGGGCCTCGGTCTGGCTGTCCGCCATGTTTATAATCACAATCGGCCTGAATCCGTCTATATCTTCCGCCACTTTAACGCCGGTCGGTTTATCGAACGCCGATATCTCCTTAAGCAATTCCGGCACGGTGTGCAGTCCCTTTTCCCTAACCGGCGTAACGAAACGCTTTATGAACGGCGCAAGGTTCACGTTTTTTGCATACAACGTATGCAGCAGGCGTCCAACGGAAAATTTCAGAAATTCATATACGTTTTGAAGAGATGTGGGTTCAGTAGAAACTACAAGTATATGCCTGTCGGCCGCAAGGAAAAGATCCAGAACGTTATAAGAACTACCGGCGCCCAGGTCGAGGACCACGCGATCCGCTTCCAGCGAATGCAAATGCCTTATCAGCTTTGCCTTAACGGTGGATTTGAGGTTTGCCATGCCCAACACATCGCCCGCGCCGCAAATAAGCCGCACGTACTTGTCGTTCGTCATCATCATTACGTCTTCCAGATTCGGCTTGCTCTTCGTAAGGAAATCCGTAAGGCTGGTTGTCGGGTAGTTCATTCCCAGGAGGGTATGCAGGTTTGCTCCTCCCAGGTCCCCGTCAATAAGGACGGTGTGCATCTCATCCCCAGCGAACGCGCGGCTGAGCAAAATGGAAAGCACGCTTTTGCCCGACCCGCCTTTTCCGCCCGCGACAGCGAATATTTCCGCCACTTTCGTTTAGCTCTTCCGGTTGAAGGTTTTACTTTGAAGGCCGAGACCGGTTACCAGTTTTAGGCTGTCTCCAAAGAGTTTTATAAACTGTACACCAAAAAAGACCCGGTATCCCATCACGTCCATACCGGAAGCCTGCCCGTACCAGCAGACCTTTCCGACAGCGGAAATGATGCCGCGCACTTTTTCAAGTTTTATCGCCAGCGGGATTCGCCTGCCGATGATATCGGATTGATGCTTCAAGAACGCGTTTCCGTCCATCTCTATAAGGCAGCCGCTGCTTGAAAAGTCCTTTATGAAACCGAAGTGCGGCTCGCTATCCTTAACGTCCAGACCGGCAAGCTGGAACTTTACCTCACCCTCAACGTTTTTGCGCATTTCCCGCTCTTTTACAAGCTTCAGATAGTTCACAACCCTCAGACGGAAGTTTTTCTCCCGGTCTTCCATCCTCGAGTAGATTAAGTCGTATAATTTCGGGTAGCGCCGCATCAGCTTTTTCAAAAGGTCGGCCTTTAACTCAATTATCGTCGCGGGCGTGACCGTGTAGATGGAGGCATTTCGAATTGCCTCGCGAAAAAAACCCCTCTCGCCGAAAAAGTCACCCTTTTTAAATTTGGTAAGGTAGCGCTGGTTGCCGTACTTATCGGTATAGATTGCCGCCGCATTACCGGCCAGCAGAACAATGACCGAATCGCCGATGTCGCCCTGCTCGACTATGCTTGTCTCGGCGGGCATTTCGGTCACTTTTGATGTGGCAAAGACGTATTCAAGGTCCGAGCTGTCGAGAAGGCTCAGCGCCTTTATGGATTTTATATCATCAAGATACTTCCGCAAGCTTTCCGGCGCTGTCTCATTACCGGTTGGTTGGTCCATGTCAATTTTATCCATCGTTACAGCATCCAGTTAAAATACCGCTTTCCGCAAAACGACTCAGCCTGCCATCCGTATCGGACTGTACGAGTGAGGCCTTTACCCCATAGCTCCTACTACCCTTCACCGGCTAATGTAATTTGGCAAGTCGGCTGCGAACTCCTATTTGATATCACTGTCTACCGGTCCTTTTATTCGTTAATTATATACCATCCGGTGGTTACAGGCCGAACGCACTTGAACCAGAGACCCAATGGACCTTATATATTATTGTAAATTAAGAGCTTATTACTATAATTGGAATCACAGCAAAAGGTTCGTAATTTCCCTCAACAATCGCTTTGAAACAAGCGAAAAGCACTGTATCCTAAGAGGCAGTATGTTGAATTGAGCTAGAGAGGATTTAAAGGGAGGACGGCGTAAAGCTGGATTGACAGATCTATGGCTCTTGTTGTTTTAGGACTAAACCATAAGACGGCTCCTGTTGAAGTGCGTGAAAAACTGGCGTTTGACAGTGAAAACTTCCGAGAAGTGGCCGACACACTCTTTTCCCGCATGCCGGAGATAGACGAAAAAGTAATACTCTCCACATGCAACCGCGTGGAGATCTACGCGCATGCCGAAAGCGCCGAAAAAGGGCTCTGGGCGCTGAAAAAATTCCTCTATGGCTACCACGAAATACCGGAAGGCGCTCTGGAGGAATTCTTTTACACATACAACTCGGAAGAAGCGGTGGAGCACCTGTTTAACGTCGCGGGAGCGCTCGATTCCATGGTATTGGGCGAACCCCAGATACTCGGCCAGGTCAAAGACGCCTACCAGTCGGCCATGAAGGTAAAATCGACGGGGCGTATTCTTAACCAACTATTTCAAAAAGCTTTCAGCGTTGCCAAACGCATCCGCACGGAAACATCTGTCGCTGAAAATGCGGTGTCCATATCGTATTCGGCGGTAGAACTGGCTACCAGAATTTTCGGCCACCTCGACGGGCGGACGGTCCTTTTGATTGGCGCTGGAGAGATGATAGAGCTCGCCGGAAAGCACCTTGTGTCACAGGGCGTAAACAACGTTCTTGTGGCCAACCGGAGTTACGAGCGGGCGGCGAAACTTGCCACGGAACTCGGAGGTTCGGCGGTCCATTACGACAAATTCGAGCAGGAGCTTGCGGGAGCGGACATCATAATAAGCTCGACGGCCGCGCCGCACTACGTTATTAAAAAAGAGATCGTGGAAGACGCCGTCAAAAAACGGGCCGGTAAGCCGATCTTTTTCATAGACATCGCCGTGCCGCGCGATATCGAACCGGCCATTAACGACCTCAATAACGTTTTCCTTTACGATATAGACGATCTTGATAACGTGGTTCAGGAAAACCGCAAGGAACGTGAAAAAGAGGCGGAAAAGGCCAGGGAAATAGTAAAAACTGAAGTGAACCAGTTTCTGCAGTGGCTGGAGAGGCTGGAAGTGGAACCAACCATCGTCGCCATCAGGCAAAAGGCGGAAGAGATTAAAGAGTGCGAACTGGAGAGAACACTACCGAAACTGAACCTGAGTCCGGAACAGGAAGAGTCCGTAAGAACCATGGCATCTTCCATAATAAATAAACTGCTTCACGATCCGACCATCCACCTCAAACAGAGCGCCGCGCCCGTAACGGAAGAACACCGCCACCGGGGCGTCGTTGAGGTAGTGCGCGACCTGTTCAAGCTGGAATAGCTTCTTGACCCTAAACCGGCTAAAAATAGGTACACGCAAGTCGCCGCTTGCGTTATGGCAGGCGGAGTGGGTAAAGGCCACGCTCCTTGCATCCGGCGACGTCGAGTCCGTGGAGCTTGTTAAAATCGTCACATCCGGCGACAAAATTCTGGACGTGCCGCTGGCGCAGGTGGGAGGGACAGGTCTTTTTACTAAGGAGATAGAGGAATCTCTCCTGAATGGCGGAACCGACCTTGCCGTGCACAGCCTCAAGGACGTACCGACCCTTCTACCGGATGGACTGAAAGTGGATATCATCAGCGAAAGGGAAAACCCGTTCGACGCACTGATTAGCCGCGGCGTACCGTTTGACGACCTGCCGCAAGGCGCGAAGATAGGAACCAGTTCGTTAAGACGCAGGTCGCAGTTAAAGAAGGCAAGACCCGACTTTGAAATTGTCGATATTCGCGGTAACGTAGGAACGCGCCTCAATAAACTGGACACGGAAAATCTGGATGCGGTTATCCTCGCCGCCGCAGGCATGATACGGATGGGTCACGAAAAGGCCGTCACGCACCTGCTTCCACCTGAAATTTCAATCCCCGCCGTCGGACAGGGCGCGCTGGGAATCGAGATAAGGGAAGGCGATACGGAAATCGAAGAAATCCTTCGCAAGAATCTGCACCACCAGCCGACCGCTCTCTGCACAACGGCGGAACGTTCTTTCCTTACCAAACTGGAAGGCGGCTGCCAGGTGCCTCTTGGCGCCTTTGCGCAGATTAATAATAACAGTTTGGAAATTGAGGGGTTTGTGGCCGATCTGGACGGTGTAAGGTATTTAAGGGATAAAAGATCCGGCGCGCCGGACGATGCCGAAAATCTCGGCAGGGAACTCGCCGAAACTCTGCTGGCGGCTGGCGCCGATAAAATCCTCGCCGAGTTTTACGGCAAAGGCAGTTAGCGGCAACCACATGTAAAGACTTGATCTATTTTTTCTATCTACCGCATTTTCTTAATAAGCCTCTTATTATATTTCTCAATGCTGACATTTGCCCGATTTGATTTTTCCAAAAGACATGTTGGATTATCATGCGGTGGCAGGCAGTAAGTGAACCGGGCATTCCCCTTGGTATTTGATATGCAAAAATCCCCGCTCATAATAATATCCATCCCAACCAACACGTCATATCGTTCACCAATTTTACCAACTGTAACCTCAACGGAAGGAAAAAAACTTTATTGGGCAAATAAATATTTACAAGATATGTTGGTACAATATCTTCACTGTTCACACCTATAACTTTCTTTACTCCTATCTGCTTAAGGTTTAAAGCATTCACTACCTTCTCAGTGATTACCGTTCCGGTGGCACCAGTGTCCCATATACCTTGGAATTGGGTAAAAACGGGATTTTCGACTTTAGTATCTTGTTTTACTTTTGAAATAGTTGGCAGACCAATACCAATTTCAGTAAAGAGTTCCCGCGGTATACCTTTGTAGATTGTCCTAAACGCTTTATGGAGCGGTTTAAGCTCCAAATGCTACTCGAGAATGAAACCGGTGTACGCTTTCATCACCTTCTACGATGTGCTGGACAAAGAAGGTTCCCATAGCGTGCTCTTTAGTGGTTGTTTCAACAGCCAATTCTAAGGAAGGGTAATAAGCTAGAACTTTTTCGCCTTTAATTACAACATATTCGCCCTCATGCTCTTTTAGCAAAGCTACTTTGTTGTTTTGATAATACTCAAACTCTTTTAACAATACAGTCTCCATTTAGCCTGCCCTCTCTGATTCAATTATACATAACTTTAACAGTATTTTTTCATCGATACATTTCTTTCTTTATGTAAGTATTTATAGCAATATCCGTACCACTTCTAACGCACCCGACACTCCACTACTTCTATACGGCATCTGGTACCGCCAAAATCTCACGCCCATTTTGCCTGACCTGCAAGCGGATAGAGGAAGATCGATCTTTTCATCCCTATGTCTAAGCATGGCTCATTTATACTTAATAAATGCCGAAAAATGAAGGCTGTTTGAGGCACATTGGCATTTTGCAGGTTTTGAGGCTATTTGACGGAATAAATCTGTCATGAGCAATATTGTCGTCACCTAGGCTTGTCTGTAAATCCTCCACCGTGTATGCTGGTGGTAATAATTCACACTAAATAGGAGGTTCGCAGATGACTACTGCCGTAAAAAAAACCATCTCCCTGCCGCCGGAGCTTGCGAGGGAGGCGGAAGAGATCGCCAGGGCGGAAGGCAAGACGCTAAGCGGGGTAATACAGGACGCACTACGCTCAGTCCGCGCCGAACGTTTAAAGAAGGAGCTGGGCAATATCCAGGGCTTTTGGAGCCGCAAGGCGAAAGAAAAAGGCATTCTCAGCGAAAAAGAGCTGGAGCGGTATCTGCACAGTTGAAAGTAGTTTTCGATACGAACATTTTCATTTCCGCATTTGCGATTCCCGGAGGTCGTGCGGAGGAGGCAATAACGCGGGTTATCGAAGGTAATGTGCAATTGCTTTTGTCAAAACCTATCGTCCATGAAATCCTCAACGTTTTGGCCCGGAAATTCGACCGCGACAGGGAAGAGCTTGCACGCGTGGCGGTTTACTTCGCCGACCTGGGAAAAATGATACACACGAAACGCAAGGTCAAGGTATTCACCGACGACCCCGACAACCGCATTATCGGGTGCGCACTATCCGGAAAGGCGGGTTTTATCGTTACCGGCGACAAGGCAATGCTGCGACTGGGTAAATTCAAAGAAGTTGAAGTAATAACCTTGAAGGAGTTCCTGAAGCTTTGTTGATGATAAAACTCAACAAGGCGGCACGGTCATGGTGCCGGCATATTGTCAGTGCCGACACGGCACACGGGATGTCGTTGCTACCACATTCACATATTTTGAGTTGACTTTATATTCCCAATAGATATTAATGAGAGGTCATCTGGTGCGGGGTGGAGCAGTCTGGTAGCTCGTCGGGCTCATAACCCGAAGGTCCTAGGTTCAAATCCTAGCCCCGCTACCAAATCTAACTGAGTAAATCCACAATGCCCGAATAATCCACCAAACCGGGAATCTACACGAACAGGATTTGAATGCGAGCTTTCGGCGCAACCGATAAGGAAGCGCAAACGGACAGGACGTCCGTTTAGCCCGGATTATTCATGAAATGTCCCCTCCTTTTCAAGGAGGGGAATTGAAG
>JBHHVT010000062.1:0-10883 GCA_046754425.1 Nitrospinota bacterium
CCTGCAAAGTGAAAAGCGTTTCGCCAAGCAAAAGCCACGCGATAAGCACCGTAAGAGCCGGACCGAGGCTTTGGATAATCGACGAGTTGGACGCGCCTATCATCTTGATGCCGTAGATCGCCAGGATGAACGGAACGTACCACCCCACGCTGCCGAGCAGAAGGATAACGATCCACGTTTTCCGCTCCAAATCCATGGGCGGCACGCCGTTTACAATCAGGAAAAATGCGAGCATGAACCCGGTCGTATAGACCGCTATAACAAACGGCGTCTGTCTTTGAGTTAGCCGCTCAAACGCAACCTGCGTACCCGCCCAGCAAAATGCGCAAAGCAGTGCGAAAAAAAGACCCAGCGACGGCATATACCCGGCTATTTCCGTTACGGCGTCACCGGTACTCATCATCGGCAGTATCACGAGAAAAAGCCCCGCAAAGGAGGTGGCAAGGCTTAAAACCTTCGCGCCCGTTATAAGCCTGCCGTTTACGAAGTACGACATAATGGTCGTTATTGCCGGAAAAATGAAAATCACCAGCGTCGATACGGAGGCGCCGAGGTGCTGTATGGAATAAAAGGAAAACAGCATCGCCCCGCCCATACCGGTTACACTCACCAGCCCGATGTGCCAGAACTCCCCGGCATCGAGCTTCATCTCGCGAACACGGCCAAGCGCCGCTACCGTAATGAGAAAAAGAGGCAGAGCCACAATCAGCCTTAACGTTACAAACTGCATCGGCTCAAGCCCCTGATCGAGACCTATGCGCACCAGTATCGGCTTGAACGCGAAAAAAAGCGTCGATGCCAGTATCAGCAGAACGCCGCCAGTGAGTCTTTTACCTTTCACCAGATTATTCCTTTAGTACAAATAAAAAAAGGCCGCGGGTTTAATCGCCCGCGGCCTTCAAAAAGTTGAATATTAAAATTAAATCCGCGAGGACCTCCGCCACTGTATTAAAAAATTCTTCAGCGAAACCAAGTAATACATGATGCTCCTGGATATAAGGCGTTCCCGAAAGATGCGTATCAAATCGCCCATATAAACCTCTTTATTGAATCCGCCGTGTACGTTACCGTTTTGAAAACTGGAACTTCTTTCGCGCGCCCGGCTGTCCGGATTTTTTTCTCTCTTTTTCTCTTGGGTCACGCGTTATGAGTCCCTTGCGTTTCATGGTTCGCCGCAGTTCAGGGTTCAGCTTTAAAAGCGCCCTTGCAATGCCGTGCCTCATGGCGCCTGCCTGCGAATTAAGGCCGCTGCCCTTAACGGTTGCGTATATGTCGTACTTTTCCGACAGGTCGGCGGCTGCCAGCGGCTGTTTCACCAGCATTTCTGAAGAAGGCCTTTTGAAATATTCCGAGAGACTTTTTTTATTTACTTTAATCTGTCCGCTGCCGGGCGAAAGCCATACCCTTGCCGAGGCCGATTTCCTGCGGCCCGTCGCGTAGAATTTTGCTTCCGTTGTGATAGCCATTTTAGTTTATCTCCATCGGTGCCGGTTTTTGCGCCGCGTGCGGATGTTCCGGACCGGCGTAAACTTTCAATTTACTCATAAAGACTTTTCTCAGTTTGTTGTTCGGAAGCATTCCGTACACTGCCTTTTCCACTACCGTCCGCGGACTTTTTTCCATCACCTCAGCGGCCGTAGCGCTCTTGAGGTGTCCGATGTAACCGGTATGCCGATAGTATATTTTATTTTCCAGCTTTTTGCCCGTCAGCTTAATCTTTGCGGCGTTAATCACTACAATACTGTCACCGGTATCCACGTGCGGCGTGTAGGTCGGCTTGTCCTTGCCCCGCAGTACGTTTGCCACTTGCACGGCAAGGCGGCCGAGCGTCTGCCCGTCGGCGTCCACGATGCGCCATCGCTTTTCGGTAAACGCTTCTTTTTTTGCAAAATACGTTGTTTTCATCGCAACTGTTCCCATAAGTGTAAATGAAGAGATTATAGGGATTTCGACCGGCTTGTCAAACAAAATAACCACACTGCGGGTGGAGGCGCCTTGCAAAAGGTTGTAGAAAACCCATATATGCACGATACTAGGAATAGACAATCATTCGGGGATTAAATGCGCATAGGGAGATTGGTTTTATTAGCACTGTTGCTATACCCTGCCGCGGGCTGCGCGGAAGAATACTCGTTTGAAAGCTCAACGGTATGCGGGAAGTGCCACAAGGACATCTATCGTAACTGGAGCAAAAGCCTGCACGCCCTATCCTTCAAAAACCCAATTTTCCAGACGGCGTACCGCAGGGTATATACCGAATCAAAAGGAGCGGCGAAAACAATCTGCCTGAAGTGCCACGCTCCCACCACATTGATAACGGGTGATAGGGACGCCGATCTGCCTATTACGCGCGAAGGAATAACTTGCGATTTCTGCCATACGGTAACGAAAGTTGATATGGAGAAACCGCCCGGCAGCCGCTTTACCGTTAAGCCTGGCGGCGTTAAGCGGGCCTCGATAAAAACCGCCGATTCGCCCTACCACGAGACCGCGTATTCAAAGGATTTCAGTTCGTCGGAACTTTGCGGCGCCTGTCACGATTACAAAAACTCGGCAGGAGTTCATATCCAAAGCACCTATACAGAGTGGAGCGGCTCCTCCTTCGCCAAAGAAGGCAAGCAGTGTCAGCAGTGCCATATGCCCAGGATTCCCGGTGAAATCACGAACCTGAAGGATAAAAGCGCGCCGCCGCCTCCAAGGACGATGGAGGAATATATAAGCCACATAAGTGAAAAGGGAATACCCGACCATTCGCTTACCCACAGCGTCCAGATTATGAAAGAAGTGGTGCGGCTAAATACCAGGTCCATTAAGCGGGCGGGAAAGGCGCTTTCCGTGGTAATGGGAGTAACTAACGTACGCGCCGGCCATACCGTTCCAACCGGGACGCCCGCGCGTACTCTCGCTGTAGAACTGCGCACGCTGGATAGAACGGGAGCTGTCATAGAAAAGAAAAAACGCATTTACAGAAAAGCGATAATAGACGACCTCGGTTTCGGGATTGAATTCGATGGCGATGCTTTTATGCGGGGCAAGGAGGTCGCATACGACAACCGGCTGAAGGTAGACGAAACACGGATAGAAACCTTCCTTTTCACAAAAGGAGTGAAGTATGTGAAAGCCATTGAAGCAGAAAGTTATTTTCTCTACCGGCCTGTCGTAACCGAAACGGTTGAAATGAAAATCCCGGTCTTTCACATGGAGATGTCGGTTCCACGTTGATAAAAGCGCTTTTGAAAAGGGAAGCGGAATATCGTGAACCGACTGTGTATACCGGGGCGGCAGACCTGACCTACTGATGATTTCGAGATGAAAAAAAGTTTACTTTTTACGGTCTCTCTTTTATTTCTCGGCACGTTCTTACTGTTGGGCGGTTTTTTTGTTTACAGTTCGTCCCCCCGCTTTTGCAAAAGCTGCCACATAATGGAGCCGTATTACCAATCATGGCAAACATCAAAACACAGTGATATAAACTGCACCGTATGCCACTTCGAGCCGGGAGTAGCGGGAACGCTGCGGGGCAAATTCCAGGCATCGGCGCTCCTGATGAAGTACATTACCGGCACTTACAGCCCTAAACCTTTCGCAAATATTAAGGACGCCAGCTGTCTGCGTGAAGGATGCCACATCAGGGCGGAACTGGAAAAAACAAAACCGCTGAAAGGAAAAGCTTCATTCAACCACCAGCCGCACTTCAGGAAAAATCTGCAGACCAGCCTTACATGCACTGCCTGCCATTCACCATTAATGGGAAACCAACATATATCCGTTAATGAATCACACTGTTACCTCTGCCACCTGAAGAATATAAAAACAGTGGCGGCACCCGTAAAAGGGGACGACTCGGAATGTGTGGTCTGTCACCGGGACCTACCAAAAATTATACCGCTCGGAAAAAGAAACATAGAGCACCAGGTGCTCTCAAAAAGGAAGATAAACTGTCTTGAATGCCACAGCCACGTGGTAAAGGGTAGAGGGATAGTACCGGAAAACAGATGCTTCAACTGCCACGACTTTGTGGAACGGGCGGCGGTGAGAAAAGATTTAAAAAAGCTTCACGAAATACATGTACGCTCGCATATAGAATGCCTCCTTTGCCATGAGGAGATCATCCACAGGATTGACCCGAAAAGCAAGCGGGCCGGTTCCGACTGCAAATCCTGCCACCTTGCGAAGCATGCGGGAGTGAAAACCCTTTACAGCGGTATGGGCGGCAGGCATGTTCCGGACAGGCCCAGTCCCATGTACCAGGCGGGTGTTGACTGTATCGGCTGTCATGGTACTCCCTCGCCCGCAAGGAAGAGTTTCAAGGGACAATCCCTGGTGGCAGTGAAAAATAGATGCATAGAATGCCATAATGACAATCGTTACGGAGAAATACTCGACAGATGGAAGAAACTTATCAAAACCAGGCTTGCCCAGGTTGGTGATAAGCTTGCAAGGGCTGAAAAGATAGCCGGCGGGAAACCTGAGGAAAAGGAAAAAATGGAATTACTGAACGACGCCCGATACAATTACTATTTCGTGAAACAAAGCCCCGGCATACATAACGTGGGCTATTCGGAAAATCTGCTGGATGCGTCCGAGCAAAACCTGAACGTGCTGCTGGGAATATCCGTTGCAAATGCAAAGGAATTGAAAAAACGACGAGGGAGAAAGGCGTCATCTGGTTTTACGATACGGAAGGACTTGACCCTGTAAAGTTTGACCACCAATTCCACCAATCGATGTTCCCAAAATGCAAGAACTGCCACGACAAACTCTTTAACATGAAAGTTGGCAGCAGCGACGCGATGGCCCTTTTAACTATGAGCAACATGACCCGCGGTCAATTCTGCGGAAAGTGCCACAACGGGGAAGACGCAACCGCTTTAACGGAAGACTGTGAAATGTGTCACGTAAAAAAAGGATAAATGAACCTTTTCTTACTCGAACAGCCCGCGTAAAATGCCGGGGCTGTTATTATGATTAATCCTTTAAACCCGATTAGTGTAAGATTTGATACATCGGGACGTAGCGCAGCCTGGTAGCGCACTCGCTTGGGGTGCGAGAGGCCGCCGGTTCAAATCCGGCCGTCCCGACCAATCCCTTGGCGGCAGTAGAATCGATTTTAATTTTTTCCGGAATATAATAAAGTTACGGTAGGCGTTATGCGGAAAACAGGTTTTTTAATAACATGTAAACTTTCTTTTTTCACTATTTTGTTTGTGACGCTCTCCTTTATGAATGTTTCTGCCATCCAGGAAAAGGAATCCGGCGGTTCTGAAAAGACGTCAATCGCTCCGGAAGTCATGCTCACAAGGCTTGACGGCGTGGAAGTCATGCTTGGCGATTACCGGGGGAAATGGGTTTTCCTGAATTTTTGGGCGACATGGTGTCCACCGTGTGTGTGGGAAATGCCGGCCATGGAAAAACTTTATCAGAAGTTTAAAAAGCATAACTTTGCCATGCTTGCAATTTCCATAGATAAGGGCAATCCTCGAAAAGTCAGAAAATTCGTTGCGAGATACAAACTCACTTTCGAGATTTTTCATAATCCAAAAGGCGATGTTGCAGAAGCGTTCGGTGTATCGGGATTGCCCACAACATATATCATTAACCCAACAGGCCAAATGACACTCCTTGCCTCCGGGGCGAGGGATTGGCCGGACGAAAAGGAAATAGACCATCTAAGGAAACTAATGTCCATCAAAAATGGCAGGAATTAGGAATATCTTGTATTATTTATCAAGTAGCCAAAAATACTTTTGCTTCGTTCACCTTGTCCTCAAGGTCTCCCAATAACGCTTCCGGTTTATCCGGCGGCAGCTTCATAATCTTCCAACTTTCATCAGTTAATAAATCCATATCTGTACGCTTTTGTATTCCTATTCCTATCTTGTTGCAAAATATGTCAGAAATATGGACAGCCGCTTTTATCTGATCGAAATCACTTCCGTCAAAAACCGGATCGTGGTGTTGTCTTATCACCTGGCTCAATAGTGCCGGCAGCTTCCACCTATCCGCCATCATGCTTCCAAGCTCCGAATGGCCGATGCCGAACGCCTCGTATTCCAGATCCGATCTGCTTTTTTCCGGCAGACAATCAGGGTCTTCTATACAGGAATAATCTTCCGGGTAGAATTTAAGAAAAATCACTTTCCCGATATCATGTAAAAGGCCCGCGATGAAATACTCCTCTCGATGTTTTTCGGGAATTCCGATTTTTCCCGCCAATATTTTGCACGCAGCCGCGCACGCCAGGTTGTGTTCCCAGAACTCGCTGTAGCTATACCTATTGAAACGGTCTTTAAACAGCAGTTTGGAAAGGACAGACGTGCTTATGGCAATATTTTTTATGGTACCGATCCCCAGCATTACGGCCGCATGCTGTAGCGATATTATCTTGCTGGAAATTCCATAGTAAGAAGAGTTAATAAGCCCCAGTACCTTTGCGGTAAGTTCCGGGTCCAGGCTGATTGCATGAACTATCTCCTTTGTCGAAGCACCAGGATCATTGGAAAGCTGGATAACCTTTGTAACAGTGGCGGAAAACCGCGGAATCTTATCAAGCATTTTGATAATGCTTTCTCTTTTTTCGGACATGTATTGTTCCTGCTACTCTCGCCTTACCTTTTCAGCTTTTCAGGTGCGCCCAAGCCTTTTTCCACAACCTGACATACTGCTTCGGATTTTGAGTCTATCCGGTTACAAACCATACCGTCAACTTATAGAACACTCAAGCCTGTAAGGAGTGTGAAATGAGAAGGATATAGTCGATAATATTTACTACATGATAATTATTCTTGACTTATTACCGCAATACGGCTAGATTTAAATAAAAGAGGGAAAATTCGGGGATGGATAAAGAAACTCTATACGACCTGTGTAAAACCAAAAAAACCAGGCTCACACCACAAAGGTGGCAGGTCTATAAAACGCTTACAGAAATGACCGGACACCCGTCCGTCGAAGATATACACTGCGAGGTCGTTAAAATACTTCCATCAATATCATTAAACACCGTGTACAAGGCGCTCGACTGGATGGAAAAAAACCGGTTTGCGATGTCCGTGCCGATACGCGAGTCTAAGAAAAAATATTGCCCGAATCAGAAGCCGCACTCACATATTATCTGCGCGGTTTGCGGGGATATTTCCGATTCAGACAAAACCGGGATGGCCGGACTTTTGCCGGACTCGTTAATAAAAAACTATCACGTATTGGGGTTAAATGTGACGGTAAATATAATTTGCGACAGGTGTCTACGCGCCGGGAACAGGAAGGTCGAAATTCACTGAAACCGTGTTAAAGGAACTAAAACCTACAAGGAATAAACATTATTAAGGATTATCTAAACTTTTTAGGTCGCCGATGATTGATAGCAGGCAGGCAGGGATGCTTTATAAGCGCATCCGCGTTTTATCCAATATTTGGCTTCTTGCCGCCGTTATGCTTGCGCAAACAACACCCATTTCCGCACAGGCGGATAAGATTAGCCTTGAAGGGTTAACCCAAAAGGCACAGTTCGCCGATTCAACATTTCAGCTCCCGCTCGGACTGCATGCCGACAACTTCCTGATACCGGAAGACAACCCGATGACAAAAAATAAAATCGAGTTGGGCAGGGCGCTTTATTTTGACGTGCGGCTGTCGGCAAACAACACTATCTCCTGCGCCACCTGTCACGCGCCGAACATGGCCTTTACCGACAACCAGCCGGTCTCATTGGGTATAAACCGGCAAAAAGGCAGGCTCAGTTCGCCTACCGTAATAAACCGCGCCTTCTCGGAAGAGCAGTTCTGGGATGGAAGGGCGGTTTCCCTGGAAGAACAGGCAAAAGGCCCGTTAATCAACCCGGTAGAGATGGGGAATCCAAACCATGATTACGTAATCAATAAGCTTAAAAATATCGATGGCTACGTAAGGTGGTTTAAAAAGGTTTTCAATAATGATGTAAACATCAACGACCTTGCTAAAGCAATAGCGTCATTCGAAAGAACTGTCGTATCCGGCAACTCCCGCGTGGATCGATACAACATGGGCGATGAAACAGCGCTTACGGACTCGGAAAAGCGCGGCCTTGTCTTGTTCAGGGAAAAAGGAAGTTGCAACAAGTGCCACTCCGGATCTAATTTCAGCGACGAGATGTTCCATAACATCGGCGTCGGCTGGGAAGATGGTGAAATCAACCTGGGCCGCTACTCGGTAACAAAAAATGCGCGTGATATCGGTGCGTTTAAAACGCCCACGCTCAGGGAAATTTCAAAAACGGCTCCATATATGCACGACGGCAGGTTCGCGACACTGGAACAGGTGATGGACTTTTATATTCAGGGCGGGGAACAAAATCCGTTCCTCGATACGTTTATGAAAAAGCTGGAAATAAAAGAGCATGAAAAAAATGACATTGTCGCCTTTTTAAAGGCGCTGGACGGTGAAGGTTGGCAGCATTTGGCACCTCCGGATCGTTTCCCGGAGTAACTTCCCATACTTCCCATTTTATCGGGGGGGAACACATTGCATAAGTTCCCCCCCCCTCCCCTCCCTCCGCCACTCCGGAGAACCAGGGTTTTTATCGGCTCACTTTGCGGTAAGACACCGGTTCATGGTTCAATAAACTCATCATGATGTTATCTGTATAGACAGAAAATATCCGTTTCAAAATTGCGAAATCCCTGTCCGTCAAACTCAATAGTGATGAAATATGCAGTTGACAGGCTGATGGATGTAAAAACGGTTCGGCTGACGACAAACACGGTCGTAATCATAGGCCTTGCCTGGGCCGTTTCATTATGGATAAACCTGCATATCTCGACAAAACTGACGGAAATCCCCGCATATCAGCCGCCAAAACCGGATATAAAGTACGAGCAGCAAAAAAAGGCGGATTATTCGGTCATTAAACGGAGGAATATCTTCAATCCGGAGCAGGCAGCCGTTAGTCCGGCCGTAATTTCGCCTGACGACAATACGTTAATGGCGGCGGTGCCGACTGCCCTGAACTTACAGCTAATCGGAACGGTAAACACGGACTCGGGCGACAACAGTTTCGCCGTAATTCTGGATAAAGGAACCAAAAAGCAAAACCTTCTGCGGATAAACGACGAGGTTGCGCCGGGGGCCGTAATTGTCGCGATAAGCCGGTTAAGCGTCCTCATTAACAACGCGGGCAGGATGGAATCGCTTAGCGTGGAGATGAAATCGGGATCAGGTACGCGGAGTGGACGAACAAGGCCGACGACGGCGTCATCCGGCAGTCCCCACGGCGGAGTCTGGAAAGTAAGCGAAGGCCGCGTCATCATGGACAAGCGGTTTCTGGAAAAGCAGCTTACAAGAGTCAACGACCTGATGACACAGGTCCGGGCCGTACCGCATATGAACAAGGATAAGGTAATGCAGGGTTTCAAGGTCTTTCAGATAAGAAGAGGCAGCGTATTCCAAAAAGTGGGACTGAAAAACCATGACGTAATCCAGAGGATTAACGGACAAAAGCTCGATTCCGTCGAAAAAGGGCTGGACCTGTTCGCCGCTTTGAGGGACGAAACCCATTTCACACTCGATATCCTGCGTAACAACGCGAATAAAACTATAAACATTGAAATTCAATAAAGGGACCGGTATATGAAACAGTTGTTCATTTCGCTGCTTGTTATTGTCTCCATCTGGACGCCTGTATCCGCCCTGGAAAAAGTTTCAATGGATTTCGTAAACGTCGACATCGCGGTAGTTGTCAAGTACATCTCCGAACTTACGCAAAAAAACTTCGTAATCGACGAAAAAGTGCAGGGCAAGGTAACTATTATCTCGCCGAAAAAAGTAAGCAAGGCCGAGGCGTACAGGGTCTTCGAGTCCATACTGGAAGTTTACGGCTTCGCGGCCATCCCGTCCGGCAAGGTCGTGAAAATCGTCCCAATCGCAGAAGCACGGCAAAAACCCGGTAGGGTACAGATAGGCCCTAAGGTTACAAGAGGACTCCATGACCGGATGGTAACGCAGCTCATTCCACTTAAATCCGTATCCGCTTCGGAGTTGATTAAAATTATCCGGCCCCTCATACCGCCAACCAGTTACGTGGCGGCATACGCGCCGTCCAATACGCTCATCCTTGTCGACTTGGCGGCAAACCGTTCGAGGATACTCAACATCGTTGAAAAGCTGGATGTGGAAGGGGTGGAAAGCAAGGTGACCGTCTACAAACTCCGATACGCGGCCGCAACGGACCTGGCTAAAAAAATCGGCACACTGTTGGGTAAAAAAGGTCTTCCGAAGGGAGGCGTAAAAACCGGAGTGCGGTTCAACGTCATTGCCGACGACCGGCTGAACGCGCTCATCATTGCCGGCAATAACTTTTATGTCGACAGGGTAATGAACCTTATCTCCCAGCTGGACGTGGAATCACCGCCCGGAAGGCAGGAGATAAACGTAGTCTATCTAAAAAACGCGGACGCGGAAGCTCTCGCAAAGGTTATAAACAATATCGCGGAAGGGATAAAACAGCGCGCAAAAAAAGGCGGAAGAAAACCGACGCAGGACGCGAGGGGAAAAATTGTTGTTACCGCCGATGTCGCTACGAACTCGCTTCTCATAACCGCCGCGCCGGAAGATTATGAGACGCTTAAAAAAGTAATAGAACAGCTCGATATCCCCCGCAAACAGGTGTTTGTCGAAGCGCTTGTATTCGAAATAAGCTCGGACGACACCATGAAATTCGGCGTGGAGTGGAGAACCACAAGCAACTTTACCGATAGCGGCGCGCAGGGGATAGGCGGCACCAACTTCGGCAACATCAACCAGGTGGCGGCAAATCCGTTCTCGGCGGGGACAGGGCTCGTTGTAGGCGTGGTGGACGGCGTAATTAATTTCGGAGGTACCACATACGCCAACATCGGCGGACTCGTTCA
>JBHHVT010000063.1:0-10800 GCA_046754425.1 Nitrospinota bacterium
CGGCGGAATGAACGTCTCGGAAACGGTCGAGGGGCGTGAGCGGTATCCGATAAACGTCAGATACAAACGGGAGCTGCGCAGCAGCATTGAAAGGCTTAAACGGGTGCTCGTGCCGACTCCCGGAGGACAGCAGATTCCGCTTGCACAGCTTGCCGATATCCGTTTCATTAAAGGGCCGCCCGGGATTAAAAGTGAGAACGCCCGCCTGAACGCATGGATTTACATCGACATCAAGGATATAGATGTCGGTACGTATGTCAGGAATGCCCAGAAAATCATGGCGGAAAAGATAGTTTTGCCCAAAGGCGTAACGCTTACATGGAGCGGACAGTTTGAATACATGCAGCGCGCGCAGGAACGGCTGAGGCTTGTGGTACCGGTTACTCTTTTCGTGATTTTCTTTTTGCTGTTTTTAAACTTCAACCGCGTAACGGAAAGTCTTTTGGTAATGCTTACAATTCCATTCGCTCTTATAGGCTCCGTATGGATGCTTTTTTATCTTAAATACAACCTCAGCGTTGCCGTTGGCGTAGGCATGATAGCGCTTGCCGGCGTGGCGACGGAGATCGGCGTCCTTGTTCTGATTTACATAGGCCATGCCGTGGAGGAGTTCAGGCATGAAGGGAAGCTCCATACGCGATCGGACCTGGTGGATGCGGTAATCGCAGGAACGGTAGAGCGCGTCCGGCCGATTGTAATGACGGCAAGTGCCGTAACCGGAGGACTTCTGCCGATAATGTGGGGCGCCGGTACAGGTTCGGAAGTAATGAAACGCATCGCAACGCCGATGGTAGGTGGAATGATATCCACCGTATTCATAAGTCTTGTAGCGCTTCCGGTTCTTTACGTGTTGCTACACCAATGGAAATACAGTACGAAGGCGGATGACAAGCAGCCGGAAGAACTGCCGGCCGAAGAGGCGGCGAAAATTTAACGAAACGCAGACAAGGAGTGTGTCATGGAATTGAAAAAAGTAACCGCAATTGTCAGGACTCATGTTTTGGAGGAAGTGGAAAATAAGCTTAAGGAAATATGCGCTTGCGGAGTCACTATATCGAATGTCGAAGGGTATGGAGAATATGCAAACCTCTTCAAGCGCGACTGGTTGGTGCCGCAGGTAAAGATAGAAATCTTTACGAAGAAAGAAGATGCCGAAACCATAGCGTTTGCGATAATGGAAGCTTCGCACGCCGCGGGGTCCGATGACGGTATAGTAGCCGTTCTGCCGGTGGAAAAACTATTCCGCGTTCGCTCCAAAGCCGAGGTCGATTGTGACGACATCTAGTATCTAGTGGTGTAGAGGAACAACCTGTTTGTGGTGCCAGTTCTTCCGGCGCGGAGGATGTAAAAAAAGTGAAGCGGACAACCCAGCTCTTTTTTATGGGCGGGTAATGCGCCCTATTTGGTATTTGAAGGGTGTCCGCTCATTTATTATTATAACCTTTAAACAGGCCTGGTGAAGAAAAAATCACTAGAGCGCTTTTTCCTTATACGCTGAATGAAAAAGTAATCGGGGCAGGGAAGGCCTATCTGAAAATCAGGCTCTAAAGGCCTTGGGATGACTTCGGCCTCTTCCCGGTTCCACATCACAGTTTCTTGTAGATTACCTCAATTGGAAATCTTTCAAGATACAAGGGACGACTAGTTATAGCGCTTTTATAGTTTTTCAGGGTGGACTATTTAAGAGAAGAGAAGTATCAACTCAGGACTTGTTTTTTCTTTCTGTTAAATGCAAACAGTCCAACAAGGCCGGTGCCGAGCAGGAGCAGTGTCGATGGTTCGGGAACGGCGGCAACGCCTTCAATGATGTCGTTACCGCAGGACGGACCCCAGTGAAGCGCTATATCCGAGGCGGTCATCAAAGACGTGCCGGAAATATCCATTTGGAAACCCAGGACTCCATTGATTGCGTCCACCGTCCAGGTTCCATTGCCAACAGCGGTCTGTCCGTTTTTGTCAACAAGGATTTCCTGACCGTTGCGGTAGGTTGCGCCGTTGAAAAGGTCGTCCGTCAATATTGCATTGGCGTCATTGGTAGCGCCATTCAATTGGTAGAGTACTCCTGATCCGCCGTTACCCCAGTTATTATCCAGCGCAAATCCGTAGGTCCATAGGGTGCCGGTTACATTGTTATCATTTATATAATTGCTGCCGGTGGTATCCGGCGTCCATACACTGCTAAGAAAGAGGTCGCCGTAGCCGATACCGAGGCCGTTATTCGTATAACTGCTGAACAGTCCGTCGTCGCCCAGCCCGGCAAAGTTTGTGTGAATATCGACCTGTAGCATGCCGCCCGAAACAGTAACATCCGCCGATGATATGCCGAATTGCGAGGGATTGCCTATTACATCTCCCCAGCCGTGGTCTTGTGAACCCCAGTAGTTATCATTAATAGTTGTAGCGGAGACATTCGTTGTTGCAATTAGGAAAAATCCCGCTGCTATCACGAGTGCGCAAAACCGCTTCAACTTTCTGTCCTCCCGAAGATCTGGTTGCATATCATTATGCAGATGAAAGATGCAAGAGTCGTACCGTGTTGTATCCAGCCTGTAATAGTATGAAATCTAAAGAGTAATGTTAGGTCCACAATAGAGTGATAATCTAATTTGTAAAACATCTTAACACCATATTAATTATATTTTTTGATATTTACCGTAAGTCAACTAATATCAATATGATAAGTGAAAATATAAATGTAAAAAATCCTGACATGAAATCAGCTGGATTTTACAGGTTAATTGCGAATGAATACCGTAACATAGGTTCATGAAAAGGCGTGAGGTGCTCCTATTACGGCTGTTTAGTTAACATACAAGCCGGTAACTGGCTGCTTACATATTAGAAAAAAATATGTTTTTGTTGTTGACATATCGTAATCCGTTCAGTAATATCTCTAACCATATTGAGAGTGAGAATGATTCTCACACACGTTAGTGCGAGGCGTTACGCAGGGCTTGCATCGAAGCGGCGTTTGGCAAATTATTATTGGAGGCATATTTTGATGACTACCGGACTTTTAATCACTTTACGGGAAGGGTTGGAAGCCTTCCTGGTCGTTGGAATCATTCTGTCTTACCTGGGGCGCCTTAACCTGAAAAGATATAATAAATGGATTTACATGGGGGTTTTTCTTGGGCTTATGAGCGCATTCGGACTTGGTATCCTGTTTCAGCTGTATTACAGCGGTTTTGAAAGCAGGCTGGGGGAGTTGCGGCTGAAGATAACCATTATGGGCTTCGCGGTTGTCGTTCTTACATATATGCTTATATGGATGAGCCGCAACAGCCGTCATATAAAGGGTGACGTGGAAAAAGCCCTGGAGACCGCCGTTTCCGCCGGCAGTATTGTTACACTTATGTTTATGGGATATCTTGCAATTCTGCGTGAAGGTTTTGAAACCGTGCTGTTTTTGGGCGCCGTTTTTGGCGACAGCATGCAAACTCCCGTCTTTTACGGCGGTGCCATTGGACTTGTTATAGCATTGGCGGTTACAATCGCCCTTTTCAGGGGGATGCGTAAAATTCCGATAAAAATGTTTTTCAAGGTAACGGGCGGTTTGATAGTAGTGATAGCCGGGGGACTATGTGTAAACATGGTCGGAGTTATGCAGGACATCAACCTGATCCCCGTTTTAAAGGCTGGTATGTTGGACCTAAGCTGGTTTATGAAAGACACCAGCGCCGTAGGTGTATTCTTCAAGGCGCTTTTCGGATACACACACAGCCCCAGCATCATGCAGATTATGGTTTACATTTCCTATCTTACGTTGACCATCTGGCTTTTGAATCGGGATGTGGCGCGCAAGCCATCAAGTGGCATGAAAGGAGAACCGGCAAGTGCGTAAGTTTTGGCTTTTACCGGCGATTGCTTTTGCCGTCTGCCTTAATGCCGCCACCGTTTTCGCGTACGGCTATGCGGAAGCGGAGGACCCGATGGTGAAAGTCTTCCAGTCCGCCGTGGTGGCGGCTAAAGAAGGACGATGGGGAGAGGTTTCAGAGCTGGCTGATAAGGGAATCGCAATGCAAAAGGGGCACCTTTTCGAGGCGGACAAATTGGCTCCCCGTATTAAGGAGAGTACGGTAAAAAAGGATGTTTCCAAAACCGCGAAGCAGTTCGCCAACCTGGTGTACCTATCAATACGCGAAAAGCTTCACCGGAACATAAAGGAAAGTTTCAGCGATTACAAAAGTGGGAAAGCGCGCCTGCGACTGGCACGAAAGGCCTACATTGACGTTCTGGACGGGAACGTTAAAAAACAGGATGCGGGACGCAGTCGTTCAATTTTAAGCCAGTTTGATACCGCACTGAAGAGTATCGGCAACCCGGGTCTTTTCGGCATGGGCAAAAAGGAGCCCGATAAGGCCGGTTACGAACAGGCGGTTAATAAGATTGAAGCGCTTATAGTCGTGTCGTTTCCGAGTTTTGCCAAGTGACCCAAGAAATCATGGTTACAGCTTTAATCTGACCATATAATTTTCAATTAATACACAGGGAGGGGAGAGATGTCCCATAGAAATAAATTGATAATGATAGTCAATATCTTAATCGCATTGGCCGCATTAACGCCATCGGCCAATGCGGGGGCAGGGGAAAAAGGTTTCGATGTCGGCGCCGTATCCGTATCGTCCGTGGCGGACAAGATTCAATGGCACGGCTATTACGAGTTTGAATACTACGATCAGGAGGGAAGCAAGTCCTCGTACGACGCGCACAAGATAGTCGTATAGTTGGGAGTGCCGATTAACGACAAGGTTTTTCTTTCATCGGAACTTGAGTATGAACATTTTCCCAGACTGGAAGACGGACCCCAAAAAACCGGCGGCAGCGGCGAGATAAAAGTGGACAGCGCCCAGCTAAGCATCACGCCGTTTGACGGTTTCAGGGGATACGTTGGGATATGGTACGTCCCGTTCGGCATCGAGTACCTCAGCTACCCCGGGTACAAGAACAAGCTCGTATCCCGCCCAAAAGTAATGAAGAGCGGCGGCGTCATACCCGGCACATGGTCGGACGTCGGAATAGGACTCAGCAAAGCATTTAAAGGTATAGGCCGCCTCGACGTTTATCAGGTAAACGGCGACGCGAAAAACGGCGGCGTCTCGCGCGACGATAAAACCGGCGGCAACTGGAGCAAATCGCTCGGCGCTCGCGTGATGCTGGACGGGTTGGCGGACGGGTTCAATATCGGCGCCTCTTATGTTTCAGGCAAGTGGGATGCCGATGACAGATTCAACTCCGTCCGCACGGGCGTACATCTGAGAGTCGATTCGGACAAACTGTTCGGCAACGAAATCTACCCCGTACTTCTTGGCGAATACGTTACCGGCAAAGATGAAAACGCTTCTTCGGTTTCAGGAAAAGACAAGAAAGTCTCCGGCTACTATGCGCAGATAAGTTCCCGTGTCACTCGCCTGACCGAGCTTGTGGCGCGATACGGCGCGTACGATAGTGACGAGGAAAAAGTCGATAACGGTAGAACGGAAACCTCATTCGGCGCTGTGCTGCACCTGTGGGACAATTTCCAGATTAAAGGCGAATACCAGATAAACGGCGAAGAAGGAACCGAAACGGACAACAACAGGATCGACTTCGAAATCGTCGCATGGTGGTAGTGTAGAAACTGGTTAAAGTTACCGGACTACTTGCCGGCCGTTTTAGCGGCTTTTTCCAGCATGTACGATTTTATAGGCGTCGCCTTTTTCTTGAGCGGCCCGGAATGGCATCGCATGCAGTCCGCTAGCGGGAACGCCACTTTTTCTATCGCGCCGGAATGGCACCATCCGCACCATTTCCCCTGTGCGATTTCAGTCATCGTAATGGGGTTTTCCCCGGCCGACGGCTCGAAAAAAGGCTCGTCGAAGGTCTGTGCTTCGTGGCAGTTGGAGCATGCCAGCCAGATTGTGTGGGCCTTATGCGGAAAAATTACATCCGGAGTCCAGCCGACGGCCGGTATAACTATTTCCGCCGTAAAGAGTCCCTGCTCCTCGGCATCGTCGCTTATCATCGTAACGGGAGCTATCTCTCCGTTTTCCAGAGTTTTTACCCAGTCCACCCTGTTTCCGAACCTGTCGGGCGACAACCCCTTCATTCCCACATCCGGCTGTAGTATCTCTTTTTGAACCGAACCAAGGGAGGCATCGTGCAGACCGTCGGACGATGGGGCCAGATGAGGCGCCGGTTTTGGTTTAAGAAGCCGATTAAATCGAAGATGCGGCGGCAAATCCTTATTTTCACGCGCCTTGAAAACTTCCTTTGATGGATCGGGATATTTTGTTTTAAGCCCGCTTCTGGGCGCCGGATCGCCATCCGCCGGGTCGTAGGACAGCTGTTGTTCACCGTATGCGGCCGAGTTAATCAGCATTGCAACGGCAATGGTCGCGGTAAACATCGACTTTTTCATAACGGCCGGAAACAGTTTATTTAACATGATAATCTTTCGTTTCCCGCGGCGTAGTGTTGGATAAATCAGCCGCTGGTATGGTTCCGCCTTTCGGAGGTATGCCGGAGTGGCATCTGTCGCAGTAAATGGCGGGCCAGGCTATTTTGCCGTTGTGGCATGCTCCGCAGAACCTGCCCTGCATTATGTCCACCATCTTGATGTCATTTGAACCCAGCATCAGTTTAAAGCCCAGGTCCTGGTGGCAGACCTTGCAGCGTACGCGGATACGGTGCGTCCAGTGCGGAAACACAACCGGCCTCATTCCGGACTTGGTGGCGTAGTTGTTGAGCACCTTGTCGGCGTATTCGGCGGATACGTCCACGGGGGTAAAAAGGGAGGCAATTAATGCGATGGGAATAATCACTCCCGCCAATATCAACACCCTTTTAGTCATAACCTCCAGCCTCGTCAAAAAAATGATTCGTATGCTGAAATCCCCGTGATGGATGCCTTTTATACGATGATACCGGCTTCGTGTCAACAGTTGTTTAAATGTTTTTTTGAAAATATTCTGGGAACCGGCGGCGCGGGTTTTAAAAACAAAGCGAAGCTTATGTGTTTACGGTTTTAAATCTTTTCCCCATACCTTTTCTATAAATGCTTCGCGTCCGGAACCGCGGCGGTACATTTTATAATGGACCGGATTTGTTTCGTGGTAGTTCTGGTGGCAGCTCTCCGCCGGGTAAAACGTCGAGGCGGGGGTTATTTCTACAACGACGGGATTATCGAACCTGCCGGATTCATCCAGCTCCTTTTTGGATTTTTCCGCCGCTTTTTTCTGGTCATCGGTATGATAAAAAATCTCGGGCCGGTACTGGCTGCCGATGTCCGCAAACTGGCCCTGAAGCGTTGTAGGGTCTATGTTTTTCCAGAAAACTTCCAGAAGTTTTTCATACGAAACGATTTCAGGTTCGTAAGTCACCCGCACAACCTCCGCGTGGCCGGTTGTTCCGCCGCAGATATCTTCATAGGCCGGGTTTTCGGTATGGCCGCCCATGTAGCCGGAGAGCACTTCTGCCACGCCGTCGAGGTTTTTAAACGGAGGTTCCATGCACCAGAAACAGCCTCCGGCAAAGGTCGCGTTTTCCATCTATTTTTCAAAAAGGCCGACTAATTCCGGATAACCTTCCTTTTCCAGATCGGAGGCGGGGATAAATTTAAGTGCCGCGGAGTTGATGCAATATCTCAATCCGGTCGGAGCAGGGCCGTCGTTAAACAGATGCCCCAGGTGCGAGTCGCCGTGCCTGCCGCGCACCTCCACTCGGCTCATGAACAGCCGGTTATCTTTTTTCTCGACGATGTTCCCGCGCCTAATCGGTTCCGTAAAGCTGGGCCACCCTGTGCCGGAATCGAATTTGTCGAGTGAGCTGAACAGCGGCTCCCCGGATACTACGTCAACGTATATACCGGGTTTTTTATTGTCCCAGTACTCATTTTTAAACGGGTGCTCGGTGCCGTTTTCCCGCGTGACGTAATACTGTTCCTGCGTCAGGCTCTTTTTCAGAACATCATCGGGCGGTTTTTTATATTCCTGCGCGTTTGTCATGGTTTGCGACACCCCCATTAATAAAAGCGTACAGATAATAAAAGCGGCGTGTTTCATGATTTTGTCCTCTTTGTTGTAACCGGCTGTGCAGTCTATTGCGCCTAGCGAACGTCATCCGGACTTTGCCACACGGCTTTGCCGACAAAAAACGGGCCGAGTTTTTCAATATAGGTTGACGTCTGAACCGTTTTACGCATTGTCTGCACTATCATTGAAAGCGGATAAAGTTCACTGCCGATTAGCCCTATTACAAAGTCGTTATCGTTTTTATCAAGACCGAAGCACGATAGCCTCACGTCATGGGCAAGACCCGCTTCGCCGAACGCGCGGCCTATCATACCGTGTTCGCGAAGTATCAGACCCTGCTCCCTTGCCGGCAGTTGCGCGAACTCGCCGGTGCGGCGCAGCGGATACCACACTACCCACGGCCACTCCGGGTTTTTTGAATACTGGCGCGACCTTTTAAGAAGCAGGTATTCAAGGTCGTCTTCGTAGCCCAGGCTGTAAGTCCTGCCGAACATTGTATATTCGGGTAATAGTTCTGCGTCGGAAAGCGGTCCTTTCTTGATAAAGTCGCGAACGGTGGTTATGAAAAAATCCGGGTTTTCGCTCATCGTGAGAAGCGCCACACCGTCGGGGTCGTTCAGGTTTTCATAAAGGACAGATTCCATGCCGCTCTCCCGCAATGCCCTAACGATCGGTGCGCTGTCCCGCACGTTAGTGAAGGCAAGGAATTGCATAAAGAGACGGTTGTCCAAAGTGAGCCTGCCGTCTTTGCTTCTTGCGCCTTTTTCACTTATATCGACAAGCTCCTTAATATCCGCACTTGCGGTCGAGCCGCCGCCCGGGTGACCCTCGGAATGTCCGCCATGTTGTGGTCTAACAGTTTTGGTGTCGCCCTTTGTTTTTTCCATCGGTTAAAGCCTCGTTTAAAAATCAATATTATTTTCGAGCCGTCATTAATGGTTTAGTTGCTGTTTTCGGACTTGCATGTTCACATATCTACATCTTTTAGTATTCTATAATTAATACGGCGATACATCTACCTTTTTACGACTGGCATGCCGTGAAAAATAATTGGGATTAGAAATTTTTAATGCGTGCTACCGCTTGTCGGCGCACTTAACACATTTTAAGGCTTCCGGTACCAGCTCCAGCCTTGCTATCGGTATATCTTCTCCGCAGTCCATACAGGTTCCGTATTCATTGTTATCGATACGGCTTAACGCCGTTTCTAGTTTGGATTGTCTTAATCGCGCCTCGTTAAGCACTGCCTCCGCCACGCTTCTTGCCTGGATTGCATCCATCCTTGTAAGACGGCCTATGGCGTTGTCGGGCGGAACCGGCTTTGATTGTTCCTTTAAAGAGACAATTTCTTTTTCGAGCGAAGCGAGCTCAAAAACTATTTTTTTCTTCAATCCCGACCTTTCGTTTGGGTTCATGCGGACAATTATATGTAAAAAATTGCGACTGGTGACAGCATTTGACTGTTTATCCTAATTCTCATTAATCGTCCCTCATGTTTTCAAATATTTCGTTAAATTGCTGTTGTATATCCAGATAGAGTTCCATAAGCCTGGGGCCGATGATATCTTTTCCACTGGTGCCGGTTCTGTCGTCTTTTAGCAGAATTTCCGTTGTCTTTTCATGCGAAAATGCCGGTTTATACTGGCGGGCGCTTCTAAGAGCGTCATATTTATCCGAAAGAGAAACTATTATCGATTCTATCGGTATCGCATCACCCGAAAGCGGCCGTAGTTCCAGATAATCCCGTGGATTTTTACTGTGCAGGCGGACGAGGTTGTTCTTACCATCGATGAGACCCGGGTAACCTTTTCCGTTCCACTGCTGATGGTGATTTAATGCGATATTTCTGGCCATTATCAGCCGCGTGTCTGCGTAACTGCTCTGTTCCGCCATCTGTTCGATTATCTGGGCGCCGTAAATCGCATGCATTGTCATCTGCTGGAATTCCTCTTCGGATAGCTTCCTTTCGAGTTTAATGATTTCAGGCATCGCCACCTTGCCGATATCGTGAAGCGCCGCTACCTGTCCGATGAATTCCGTAAACTCTTCACCGCAGCTCAACTCCCCGGCTAGCAGTTTTGAGTATTCATTCACCCGCAGGATATGCTTGCCGGTCAGTTCATCGCTGTATTCGGATGCGGAGGCGAGTCCTGAAATAATCTGAAGGAACCTGTCTTCATTGATTTTCGAAAGGTCTATCAAACTTACCGTTGATATGGCCGTATTAACCAATGCCTCCATAACTGACAAGTCCTGTTTGCAAATGCCATTTTCCCGGTTGAAACCGATTATCGAAACATCGCCCTGGTGGAAATTAACGAAGTTTTCAATATCAAACCCGAGGAATTTCCTGACCCCGGCATCGAACGGATGAGCCTTGTCAAAAGCTTCCTGTGTCTCATCCTCGGTTTTGGTTTCTGCAACGATACGTTGATATTTACGGGAGTCCATTACCGGAGCAGAAGATATTTTTTGTATTTCAATAGGTTCGGACTTTATATATTTATCGTTTTCGATTTTGGAGGCAACGCCGATAAGGTGTCCCGAATTTGATTTTCTCGTTATAAAGACCCCCCGATACCCGTCCTGTAATATCAGCAAAGACAGCCGTTCATATATATCGTTCGCTTTGGTTATCTGCCGTATTGACGTCATAATCTCGCTGGTAAAAAGTTTCACAATGGAAAGCCTTTGGTCGAGATCTTTATTGCCGGTTATGTTGTCCAGCCACACAAGCAGATGATTCAATTCCGGGTCAATTTTTATCTGTACCTGATACCATTTATTT
>JBHHVT010000064.1:0-10773 GCA_046754425.1 Nitrospinota bacterium
TTCAATTCCCCTCCTTGAAAAGGAGGGGACATTTCATGAATAATCCGGGTTAGAAATCTGTGGTTTGGATTCTCCGAACTCTCCAAATCGGGATTGCCGACTTCATCGATATAAATACGATATTTGGTAGTCATTGATCTTTAGAATCATATTACCACAAATTCCTAAAAATTGACTTGGGGTGGTTCCAGCAGGTATATTATAGGGCTGATGAGCGGGAGTAACTCAGTGGTAGAGTGCAACCTTGCCAAGGTTGACGTCGCGAGTTCGAATCTCGTCTCCCGCTCCACCACCCTACGGGTGGAGGCAATTAGCTGACGCCAACGCAAACAGCCTCTTTGAAGCTACCTGTAAATGTAATACACGCTTGCGCAGTGTGCCGTCAGACTAGCGGACCAGGGAGCGGGCAATTATCGCCGCCGTGTGGACGACGCCGCCGCCGTTATAACGATTTAAAAGGTCGCCTATCTGCATTCTGCACGACGGGCAGGCGGTCGCGACGACATCAGCGCCGCTGCCCATAACCGATTCCGCTTTTTGCCGGCCTATCTCCAGCGCGTCGTCGTAATATTTCAGGCAAAAAGACCCGGCTCCCCCACAACACCTACAAGGTTTTTCCATCTCCACGAACTCCACGCCCGGAAGCTTGGAAAGGATATCGCGCGGCGCGTCCTTCACCCTCAACCCGCGCGAAAGATGACAAGGATCGTGGTAAGTGACTTTCAGCGGATTACCGTTAGCCTCCTTAAACTTGAGCCTGTCCCACAGCTTTTCAGAAACAAGCTGCTGGAAATCGATTACCTTCTCCGATAGTTTTTGCGCCAGCAGTCTGTGGCTCAAAAGCTCCGGGTAAATATCCTTCAGTACGGAACCGCAGGTGGCGCAGCTTGTCACTATGTAATCGACCGTGTACGGGTTGAAGGCGTGCAGATTCACTTCCGCCGCCGCCGCCGCGGAGTCGCGGTCTCCCGCGAAATATGCGGGTGCGCCGCAGCAGACCTCTCCTTTCGGCAAGACAATTTCCACACCCGCCGAGATAAGAACTTCCATAACCGCCCGCGCGGTATCGTGAAACGCCCTGTCCGCCATGCAGCCGGTAAAGTACGCGACGCGCATGAACGGCTCGCCTTGGGAATATTTGCCTTTCGGCGGCAGTATTTCCGGGTAGATATCTCTCAACGTTTTGGGTGCGATCTGCGGAATTTTGCGTTTTTTGCCGCCGCGCACGAACGGCAGGTACCGCGACGGCGGCAGGTACTTTAAAAACCACTGCCCGACGCGCACAAGCGACACAAACGAGCTGAGCGCCTTCCTGTCCGGCAGTAGCCTGCGAAATATCAGCTCCGACAGGGAGTTTTTGGGCATCGCCTTGTATATCTCGCCGCGGGCGGCGGTAATCACTTTTACCGGTTCCGCGCCAGCGGGACAGGTATCCACGCAGTTCATACAACTTAGACAGTGGTCGAATTTTTCCATCAGGTTGGCATCCGGCTCTATCTCGCCTGCCAGCAGAGCCTTTGCCAGCATTACGCGGCCCCTGGCGGAATCCTTTTCGTGGCGGCTGAGGTCGTAGGTGGGGCATCCCGCGCTGCACCCCCCGCAGAGGACGCACTTCTCAATCTCCCGCTCCAGCCCTTTTAGAAGTTCATAGTTTTGCATACCCCATATTTTAGATGAACGGGTACCCCGTGCGCTATGGCGGGCGCAAGCGGAAGGCCACAAAAAAATCAGGGGTACGCCGCAACCCTCCACTTGTTTTCATCGCAACGGGAGGATTTTTTAAAATCTACTTTTTCAGGGAGTACTTTTTAATTTAGAGGCAGTGTGAAGCAGCAGGTGGAACCTTTATCCTTTGTGCTTTCCATCCAGATTTTTCCGCCCATCAGTTTCACAAGGCTGTCGCAGATATAGAGGCCAAGGCCCATACCTGTCTTCGCGCCGGAGCGGTCTAGCTGCGAAAAGCGCTTGAATATCTGCTCAACCTCATCCTCCGGTATTCCCATGCCGCTGTCTTTTACCGCAATTTTCACGAATTTGCCTTCCAGTTCGGCTGATACCGAAACCTCCCCATGTTCCGTAAACTTGATTGCGTTGTCCAGCAGGTTTTTAAGAACCTGTTTCACCCTTTCACCGTCCGCTTCCGCGTTAGGAAGTCCGTCCGGGACATTGTTTTTTAACGTCAGGTTTTTCTTGTCGGCCTGTTTTTTCATCACCGTTAGTGCGTCATCGATCACGTCTTTAACTGAAACCGTCTCATGCTTGAGGTACACCCCCTTCGCTAAAACCAGTACTTCGAGCGTGCTGTTAAGAAGTTTTGTAAGCTTGCTTCCTGACTCCATGATAAGGCCCAGATACTCTTTTAATCTTTCCATCGGAAGGTTGCCTTTTTTCAACATTATCAAAAGGGTTTCCGAGAAACCCATAATCCCCGTAAGGGGCGTACGGAATTCATGGTTAATTGAAACGACAAAAATATTTTGCAGCTTGTTAAGTTCCTCGGTCGTTCTCATCTCGGCAAGTTTTTTTTCACGTTGCAGTTCCTCTTCGGCTTTTTTCTCGAGCTGTACCATGAATTCCCTCAGCTCCAGGGCTCGGGCTATCGCCGGTTTGAGATCCGTTTCCCACCTGTCTTTTTCCACTCGAAAAATTCCGCCCTTGCCGATTTTTGCCAGTTCAATCGCCTCGCCGTCGTCAAATGCGGTAAAAAGTATCCTGCCGGGAACGAGTCCTTTTTGCTCCGGCACTTTTTTCATGAACTCGATGCCGTCCATCACAGGCATGCGCACATCGGAAATTATAAGTTCCGGAGTGTGATTCTTCAGTACTTCCAGCGCTTCTTCACCGTTTTTTGCCGTCAGTACCGAATATCCCTGTCTTTCGAGATGTCGCTTGAATGAATCGATAATACGTTCGTCGTCATCGACCAGTAGTATTTCCGCCATTTTCCTACACCTTATCACCCATAAAGATTTGTAGAACTTTTTCCGTCTGTTCAGTAACCGCCTGACTGATCTCCTCGTCCGCCATTACATCAATGTTGAGGACATCAACTACAGCGCCATTAATCTCCGGCACCAGGTTGTTGTCCCAGCTGTCGCCGAGATTGAGGCTTCGAGCCAACGCATCGGCAACAAAAACCGCCGCGGTTTCCAGAGCGTAGTCCCTTTTTGCGTGCGGTCTGTGGTGAAAGGCCACCACTTTGCAGTATTTGTCAGGCAGTTTCCATCGCATTAAAAGCCTCTGTCCGATACGTTCATGCCCCGTATCAAAAAGTTCTTCCTCCACCTGCCAGAAAAACAGCTTTTCGGACAGGCATTTTTCTCTCGCCGCATTAACGGCGTCCGGCACAAAAAGGTATTCGACCAGTTTGCCGATATCGTGTATAAGGCCGCAGATGAAAAGTTCTTCAATTTCGCGGTAGTTTACTTTCTGGCCGATTATCTTTGCGCCGGTTGCGACGGCGAACGCGTGCAGCCATAAACCGCTCAGGTCGGCAGAGTTGCCAAATGCCTGAAAAACGGAGCCGGCGAGGATCAGGTTTTTAACCGCGCTTATGCCCAGCAATGTTATAGCCTGTTCCAGCTTTGTTATTTTTCTTGGTATCCCGTAAAAGGCGGAATTAATCAGCCTGAGAACCTTCGTCGTAATAACCTGGTCGCGCTCCACGATTGTGGAAATCTCACGGCAGGTACTGCGCGGGTCGTCGGCAACCCGGCAGATTTCGTTAAACGTGTTGCTTAGCATCGGAAGGTCTTCGAGGCGGTCCGAAAAATCCGTTTTAATCATCTCTTTTTTCGTTTAAAACTTTATGCGTTATTCGGTTTTTTCAAAATTGGGAAGCAGTACCCTGAATCTCGTATATTTGCCAGGTTCACTTTCGACTTCTATTTTTCCGCCGATGCGTTCGGTCTCCTGTTTTGCTATCCACAGTCCGAGACCGGTGCCTTCGCCGCTTTTTTTTGTGGAGAATTCCGGCTCGAATATTTCTTTTAAAAGCTCTTGCGGAATACCGGTCCCGTTATCTTCAATGGTTATGAGCGCGCCGTCATTCGTTTTTTGCGTACTCAATTCCAGCTTTCCGCTGTTTTGAAGCGCGTCCAGCGCGTTACCGATAAGGTTCACGAAAATCCGGCTCAGATTACCGGCGGTTTTAACGCGTACGGCGTCCTCGAATTTTCTCACGATTTCCACGCCCCTGCTTTTATTGCCGAAAAGCGATAGGGCATCGTTAATCTCCTGGTTTATGTCGATGTTCACCGGTTCCCGGTTTGGTCTGCCGCGATAGATTTTCATCATCGAACGGATAATCTGTAAAGCGTCGGCTATTTTCGACCTTACGGAGACAACCAATTCGCCGCCTTCCGGGTCGTTTTTTAATGCGTCCCTGATTTCGGCCAGGTCCACGTCGGCGGCGGTAAGCGGCTGACGCATTTCGTGTGCTATCGTGGCGGCCATACGGCTCATTGACGATAGAGTTTTGGCCTCCAACAGCTCACGCTGAATTATCTTTTTTTCGATCTCTCTTTCTATCTTTTCCGCAAAAAGTCTCGTTATTTCCAGAGTGAAATCATCGAATTTTTGCGTCGATGTCGAGCAGATGCCAAAAATTCCGTACAGTTCCCCTTTTATTAAAATGGGAATGCCTATATAAGAGGCAAATCCAAACTGGCGGTGGATAGGGTGCTCTTTCCATTCACTGCTGTGTGTAGTATCCGCAATGAAAAGCGGGATGGCGGCCTTGATCGCGTCCGGATAAAAAATGTCTTCCATCGCAAAAACGCCGCCTGCCGTAAAGTTTTTGCCGCAACCGGCGCAATGTTCTATCTTTACCGACCCATCACTTGTTTTTCCGAAAAAGGCCGTCTCCATCCCCATAAAAACAGTTGCCGCCAAAAGAGCGTCGTTAAGCATTGCCTCGGTATTTACATAGTTCTTTAGTGAACATCTATGAACGCTTTTAAGAGCCAGCTCCTTTCGCTTTTCTTCAAACGATTCGCTCAAGGCGCGCTCCACCTTTATTTTCAAAACATCCTTGTCGAAAGGTTTTAAAATAAAGTCCGTCACCCCCAGCCGCATGGCGTTCACAGCAAGGTGCGTCGAGTCCAGCGACGTTCCCATGATTACGGGAGGCACTGGGTATATCTCTTCCTTTATCTTTTCAAAGGTCTCCAGCCCGTCCATGCCCGGCATTACCTGGTCCAGCAATATCAGGTCGATAGTATTGCAGTTTAAGATGTTAAGAGCCTCCATGCCGCTTTCCGCCAGGTAAACTCGGTATTGAAACTCTTCCAGGTAATGCTGCAGGACAAGTCTGGCGGTTTTGTTGTCGTCAACTACAAGTATGCTGTTCATTGTACCTATATCGTTTAATAAACAGGTATGCGGCACTCGGCGGCACGGGCGTTCAGCTTGGCAAGAAGTCCGTAATTAAAAGGTTTCTAACCTGAAATAGAGTCGGGCTGGTTTATTACCCCGAATCATTTATATAAAGTATCAGCATTTGTAAGTGTGATGTCAATACAAACATTGCCCGCTGTGCGGGTCGGCTGTTTTGACGGATAATTACCGCAAAGCCGTAAATAAAAGCAGTGTTTGATTACTACATGGCTTCTGTAAACCGCGCCAGCATATGGCTTCCACCTGCAAGGTGGTGGCGGAGAGGGAGGGATTCGAACCCTCGGTACAGTTTCCCGCACACACGCTTTCCAGGCGTGCACCTTAAGCCGCTCGGTCACCTCTCCGCTTACTTGAGTGGTAAGCAACGTATTTCGCAAGCGAGATACAAAGTATAACGCCAGTAACAGAATTACAAATTAAATTAGCTGGAACTGCTTCCAGCGGAAAGGTATTGGCGGAGAGGGAGGGATTAGCCTACTCTCGCGGGTACATCCATGTACCCGCTCCATTAGGCTCGACTCACTTCCTAATCGCACATCACGTGCGATTGCGCTCCCTCACCGGTCGCGCCGGAAGCTCGCATTCAAATCCCTGCATCTCACTTTATTTTCCCGTAAGAGGCAAAAGGCCTCTTCCGGAAAAATGGCGGAGAGGGAGGGATTTGAACCCCCGGTACGGTTACCCGCACAGTAGTTTTCGAGACTACCGCCTTCAGCCGCTCGGCCACCTCTCCGGTTTAATAATCAACCAACAAATCCGATATATGCCCGGTTAAAGTCCTACAACCATTGCGAGGCGCGTACGGACGCGCCGTGGCAATCCGGGGGCTGCTTCGGCCCATTGCATGGTCATACACTAACGGCAAAGCCGTATGTAATTACTTCACATTATCCAGCAACTGCGCCGGCAAATTGCTTCCCGTTGCGAACGGGTAGTGGCGCGCCCAAGAGGATTCGAACCTCTGACCTCCAGAACCGCAATCTGGCGTTCTATCCAGCTGAACTATGGGCGCTCAACAATGCAACACGCAAAGAGTATGGTATTAACAATGTGTTTTCAAGGCAATACAGACACGCCTTATTTTATTAACCACTCGAACGTGGTTGCAAAACGACTTTTCATCGCGCTATTATTCCACAACTGAAATGAAAACTTCTTTTAAAAAACTAAGCGTGATAATTCCCGTTTACAACGAAAAGAAAACCATAGAGGCGCTTATCGAGCGGGTTCGCCAAGTGGAACTGCCGATTGCAAAGGAGATGGTGGTTGTTGACGACTTTTCCACGGACGGCACCAGGGACACGCTGAACAAATTGGACGCACCCGATGTGAAGGTTTATTTTCAGGAAAAAAACATGGGCAAAGGTGCCGCGCTAAGAAGGGGGTTTTCTGAAGCGACCGGCGAGGTCATTATCATTCAGGATGCCGACCTGGAATACGACCCGAACGAGTACCCGAAAGTGCTGGCTCCAATTTTCGCTAACAAGGCCGATGTCGTGTACGGTTCGCGTTTCCTTACGGGCGAAAAGCGCGTGCTCTTTTTCTGGCACATGGTGGGCAACCGGTTCCTTACACTTTTATCCAATATGTTCACTAACCTCACGCTTTCAGACATGGAGACCTGTTACAAGGCTTTCGTCGCTCCCGTCCTTAAAATGACCGAGTTCGAGGAGGACCGCTTCGGATTCGAGCCGGAGTTCACCGCGAAAATTTCAAAATTAAGACTGCGCATTTATGAAGTGGGGATATCGTATGCGGGGAGGACGTACCAGCAGGGGAAAAAAATTAACTGGAAAGACGGCGTCAGCGCGTTAAGGTGCATTTTGAAATACAACCTGCTCCCGTTAAAGATGCGCGCCGACGATCAGCTCAAGGCACTTTTGGATCTCGAAAATTTTCCGGAGTACTACCCCTTGCTACTGGAGAAGGCTCAGCTCGATATCGGTAAAAGGGTTCTTGAAGTTGGCGCGGGCATAGGACATCTAACACCCATGCTTGTGGACAGCGATTATGTTTTGTGCCTGGAAAAAAACGAGAAATACCATGGATACCTGAAAGAGCGCGTAAAAGGGTTTGAAGGGGTCGATGTTGTCAATGAAGATTTTTTCAGGTGGGACAGCGACTGCAACAAAAGTTTCGATACGGTAATTTCCGTCAATATCCTTGAGCACATCAATGACGACGAACGCTTTCTGAAAAAGGTATGGGCTCACCTGGAGCCCGGCGGAAAACTGATAACCGTTGTCCCCGCCCACAAACTGCTCTATTCGGAATTCGACAGGTCCATCGGGCATTTCCGCAGGTATTCCAAAAAGGGGCTTACCGAACGGCTGGAGTCAGCGGGCTTTGTAACGAGAAGCTGTTACTACGCAAACATGGCGAGCGCTCTCGGCTGGTTTTTATTTATGAAGGTTTTAAGGAAGAAAAACATGAAGCACGTCTCCAACATTTCAAAAGGCATCATTAAAGGCGGTCTCTCCCTGGAAAAGCATTTTAACGCACCATTCGGTCTTTCCGTAATTTCCGTCGCGCAAAAACCGGCGGACTCCGGCCGAAACACTATCGACGATTAGGCGCCTGTCACGGCGGTTTGGTATTCCTTGAGCAGTCCGGGATCTTCGATGGAGCCGTGGTGGTGCACCTGCCGCCAGCGGCCGTCAATCAGTTTGAATATCCGGCTTGTCCGTACTTTCAAGTCAACTGACGTTTCCCCGCGCCTGAATACTCCGCGTTCCCTGCCCGCGGCAAAAAACATATCACCCGATTCGTGCAGTGTGTAGTCATGGAACTCCACGTAAACTTCTGCGGGTCCGTTAAAAATCTTTTCGTACACCTCTTTTATATCTTGCCAGCCGCGTTTTATCCCGCCGAGCGGATTGTCCATCACCACTTCGTCCGTTCCGGCCCAGTTCCTTGCCATTTTATTGATGTCCCGTCCGTTGAACGCGGCGTAAAACTCCACGAGCGCCATGAGCGGCCCGAAGAGCCCTTCCCTGTTTTCCTTACCCGTAATCGGTTTTTGTTCCGGTTTCAAAATATTAAATCCTTTATGGTTTGTCGGTTAGTTTTAGAAAGATCGACTCAAGCTGTCCGGTCTCTATGCTAGCCGTTTTCTTGAGTTCGTCAACGGAGCCGGTGGCGACTACTTTGCCGTGGTCTATTATCGAGATGCGGTCGCATATCTCCTGCGCCACGCTCAACTGATGCGTCGAAAGGAAGATGCTGTTGCCACTGGCGACAAACTTCCCGAAAAGTTCCTTGACCAGTTTATGTCCGTAGGGGTCGAGACCGACCATCGGTTCATCGATTACCAGAAGTTTTGGTTCGTGAATAAAAGCGCCGGTTATTATCAGTTTTTGTTTCATGCCGTGCGAGTAGTTTTCCAGCAGTTCGTCCTGCCACTCGGCAAGCGAGAACAGCTCCAGAAGCTCTTCGCGTTCTTGACGCACACCGTTTTGGCTGAAACCGTAAATATCCAGAATGAAGTCCAAAAACTCACGCCCGGTCAGCTTGTCGTAGATAAAAGGTTTATCCGGAACGAACGCCATCTCCTGCTTTGCCTTTAACGGCTCTTGCTGGACGTCGTGACCGACCACGAAAATTTTTCCGGTTGTAGGGATTAAAAGACCGGCGAGCATTTTCAGAGTGGTGGTTTTCCCCGCGCCGTTGGGCCCAAGAAAGCCGAAGCACTCTCCGGCGGGAATCCGCAGGTTAAGCTCTTTTACCGCTTTAAAGCTTCCGTAATCCCTGCTAACATTCTCGAAACGAACCACTCCCCCATTTTATACCATCGGCACGATTGACTGTCGGCGGCGTGCGTGACAAAATCTCACGAACCAGATGGACTTCTTTGATAAAAACCGGCAGTCGATAACAAAAACCGCGCCGCGCCTGCTTGAAATCCTTGATTCCCTGCCGCCGCCGCCGAAGGCTATAAAGAGTGAGAGCGGAGACATTACCGTTCAGGTGGGCGGCGTATTGATTGCAAGTTCGGTGGACCCGGCCGCAGAGGGACGCAAATTCGCAAAGGCACAGTCCGGCGCGACCAGCGGCATACTCGTTTACGGCCTCGGCTTGGGGTATCACCTGGAGTCGTTGCTGGAGCTTTACGCGAACTGTGCGGTGACGGCCGTTGAAGCCAACATGGAGTTGCTGTCCGCGGCTATGCACCACCGCAACCTGTCCGCAGTTTTTTCAAACAACCGTTTTTCTCTCGTAACCGGGCGCGACGAAAAAGAACTGGCCGCCGGCTTTTCCAAAACGGTCGGCGGGGCGGGAGACGATTTGAAGATCGCGATTCATCCGCCATCATACCGATGCCTGCCCTCCGGTTTTGAAACGGTTAAAAATAGTTTCGAAACTCTTTTATCGGAGCGCAGGTTCAAAAGCCGTTTCGGCGAACAGGAAGAAAAAAATATCCGCGCTAACCTTCGGGCGGTTAGCCGCTGTCCCGGGGTTATCTCCCTGTACGGTAATTTGCGCGGACGCCCCGCCCTTCTGGTGGGTGCGGGGCCGTCGCTGGATAGAAACGTGCCGTTGCTCGACTGGCTGCAGGACAAGGTATTTATCCTTGCCGTGGATACGGCCTCGGCCGTTCTTGCGGATAACGGTATCGCCTGCCATGCGACAATTTCCGTGGATCCTCAGCCGTCATCCGCAGAGCACTACATGGAAAAGCCATCGGCGGCTCCGTTGGTATTTTTCCCCACCACGCACCCGTCGGTAGTGGAACTGCATAAGGGTCGCAGGCTCCTCGCCATCAAAGACTCGCACTCCATATTCGGCAGGGCCGGGGAGCTTTTAAAAGACAAGGGGATGACAAACGCGGGCGGTTCGGTGTCGTGTATCGGTCTCGACCTGCTTGTGAAAGGCGGCGCGGATCCGATTGGCGTGGTCGGGCAGGATTTTGCCTTCACGCGCGGCAATCCGTATAACCGAAGGACGCTTGCCGGTTACGCGCGCGGCGAGACGTTTCATGAGCGCTCCGTTTTTACTCAAAACATCATGGGTGGTGATGAAAAGTTGAAAACCTTGTCGCTTCACGGGCGTGACGAGATAACGAACGCGAACCTGCTGAGTTATCTAAGGACGTTCGAGGAGATAATCGCGCGAAGCGGCGGCAGGAGTTTTTTTAATATCGATTCAACCGGCGCGGCGATACGGGGCTGCCGCAACCTTGCCTGCGCGGGGGAAGTCGTACGGTTTTTCGGCTCTTCGCCCGGCGCGCCGGAACCTCTGTCGATTGCGGAGGAAATGGAGTCGCCCAATCTGGAGGCTCGGCTTTCGGAACGGCTGTTCTCCCCGCTTACAGCGGAAGGTAATTAATACTACTCCGTTAAGTAATGTATAATGCCCGTTAAAAAGGGGGTATTAAGT
>JBHHVT010000065.1:0-10762 GCA_046754425.1 Nitrospinota bacterium
CCATCGCCTGCTGTATCTTGTTGTATACTCGGCTTAACTTGCTGATTGGAGTAAAGAGCATGAAGAGCGCCGTGAGGAAGGAAAAGAAACTCCCCACAGTCGTCTTCCCCTCCATAACCGCCTGCCCCCCGTACCATACGATGGCGGCAATCCCGAAAGCCGCTACAAACTCAAGAAGCGGCGAAGTAAGTTCGTTAATCCGTATCGCTTTTAGTGTTAGGCGATAGTAGCTTTCATTTTCTTTTTCAAAACGGTCAATTTCGTATTTCTGCATACCGAATGCCTGCACAACGCGGAAACCCGAAAAGGTCTCATGCATCAGCGATGTGAGGTCCGCCATCTGAGCCTGCGTATTACGGCTTATCCCGCGCAGTCTGCGACCCAGGCGGGTAATCAGCGATGCCGCAAACGGAATGACGACAATTGCGAATAGCGATAGCTTTGGATCGCGATAGATGAGAACACCAAGCAGGGCAATGACGGTAAAACTGTCGCGGAAAATGTCGTAGACCACAATCGAGATGGAATCCTGAATAAGCTGGATGTCGTTCACTATCCGTGAAACCAGCCTGCCGGTTGTAGTGCGGTGAAAAAAAGACAATGACAGCGTCTGAATGTGCCGGTAAAGATGGTTGCGGACGTCGCGCACGGTCTGCTGCCCAATCTTTTGCATAAGCGACGATGCGACGTACCTCCCGACGCCCCTTAGAAAATAGATTCCCACCAGGGCGAACGGGATTAACTTCAGCATCTCCGCGTCCTTTTTGATAAAAATGTCGTCCAGCAGCGGCTGTATGATAAACGCGGCGCCGCCCGAAGTGGCGGAGACGATGAGCATGCAAAAGGCGGCGAAAACAAATGTCGCCCGGTACGGCCTAAGATACGCCAACAGACGCTTATAGTCCCCCCAGACGTTTTCGCCCGCTTTCATATCCTTTCCATAACCGCGCCGGCTACAGGCCCGATTTCCAAAGAGTCCATGCAGTCGTACCGCTCGCACCGCTCGGCCGTGCAGCGTTCGCATACGGGAACGTCCGGCACAAAGCTTTTATCCATTTCGCCAATAGGCCCCCACCTTTCGGGGAGGCAGACCTTTATCGGGCAGTATATACCTACAGCCGGCGTACCTACCGCCGACGCAATATGAAGCGGCCCCGTACTGGGCGCGACGAAGCAGTCCAGCGCCTTTACAAACACAGCGAGTTCGTCAAGCCGGTCCGCGACGTATCGCGGAGGAGTTTTGGAGGTAAACGACTGCACGTCATCAAGCAGTTTCTCCTCGCCGGGTCCGCACATAAGAATGACGTGCAGTCCGTCATCGGATAAAAGCTCCGCAAGCCGCGCGTACTTTTCCGGTTTCCAGTTGCGCGCCGACCCGCCCATTGCCGGGAATATCCCGATGTTTTTTTTTTGGTTATCCAAAAGCTTTCCCGCGTCAGCCGGTATAGTCTCCGCCACGGAAACCTTTGAGCGCCTTATCGGCGGGATGCCCAGCGGTTTGAGCAGATCGAGGTTATGATCCGCTTCGTGCCTACCGCCGATTGACCTGTGCTGAACAATGGCATGATTATAAAAAATACGCGCGAGCTTGGAAGCCGGTCCGATGCGCTGTCCCACACTGGCACGCCATACTGCAAGCGAAATCCAGAAATCCGAATAAAGATGTACGGCGATGTCGAAATCGGCCTTTCGCAGTCTGTCCGACAAGCCGCGCGTGTTGGAAAAAGACGGCTTATCATCCGTCTCCAGTGTTATCACGCTGTCCACGTCGGGATGCCCCTGCAGTAAAGGCGCGACAGCCGGTCTTGCGAGAATCGATATTTTCCAATTGGGCCGCGAGGCCCGTAATGAGGCGAGAACCGGCGTGGAAAGCACCACGTCGCCTATCCTGTCCGTCCGCACGACAAGAATGTTTACGGAATCGGCTCCCGCAATATCGGAAAGACTGTCGAATCCCATTTAAGGTCAGCGGATGGTTTTAAAGAATGTCGTGGTGTTCATAGTGGAGGGTTCCGGCAAAAAACCGGCCGCGAGGAACGCCCCGCAACACGGGTCAGTGCAGATACGAAGAGCCGGAATTATGACCATCTGGCCGTGAATTCCCCAGGCGCGAATAGAAGTCCGAAACCACCGGGTCGGGAAAAAACCTGTCGCTTTCGTCCAGGTATTTAAGGACGGATAAAACCCAGTGGCTCTCTTCCGGTGTTTCGATTACCGCCGTGTCGTTACCCTTGTAAAGTTCCAGTATCTCATCGGCCGCCTCTTTTGCGGGAGGGCCGTTGTGTTTTGAAGTGACTGACAGCGGCCTCATCGGGCTCATATGACTGAGGCTCATTCCCCTTAGCTCTTCCGGCAGGTCGTCTCCCGCAACCTCTTCTATCGGAATACCGTCCGATTCGGAGACATGCGGGCCGTTTAACGTCGCAATGTAAACGGGCGCACTGTGTATTCTCGTCTGTTCCGCTTGACCGATGCGAACAACTGATATACCTTCCTTCCCCGGCCCGAAAACGACGAACGGCCATATCCCTTCGATGATTTTTTTCGGTCTCCGGTGAATTACGGTTTCGGAAATTACCTTCATTATTTTGTTATGCATTTGTTCCGTTTGCGATCTAATCGAAAAGTGCTTCATTGTTTTGATTCTAACAGCTAATACCCGTGCCCTCAACATAGTCGGCGGAGGGCATAATACTTTACTAACCTTCCGTCACCTCGGCGACCAGGAAGGGCTCGACGCCTCGCCGGACAAGGATGTTATGCGGGTCTGGTTTTCGCCGTTTTCGTTCATTATATATAACTGCTTCGATCCGGCGCGCGTGCTTGAAAATACGATGTGCTTTCCATCAGGCGACCATGAGGGGTGTTCGTTGCTTCCCATGAAAAGGGTAAGCTGGTTTTCACTTTTATCGCGCAGGTTTATTACAACGATATTAAAGTCATCGTCCGCGATGCTGACGTAAGCGATTTTATCACCGCGCGGCGACCATGCCGGATCGGCGTTATATCTGCCGTTATAGGTAAGCCGTTCTTCCAGCTTCCCGTTCTCATCCATTATATAAAGCTGCGGCTCCCCGGAGTAATCGGAAATATATACGATTTTTTTTCCGTCGGGCGAGTACGCGGGCGAGGTTTCTATGGAACTCGACCATGTGAGCCGCTTCAGATTTTTACCATTCGCGTCTATCGTATAGATATCCGAATTGCCGCTCTTCGACATCGTAAAAACGATCTTCTTTCCATCGGGCGACCAGGCGGCTGAAGAATCCATTGACCTCCTTCTGGAGACCGGCGTCTTCTTGCCCGTCTTGAGGTCCAATATGTAAACGTCCGGGTTATTGTTCCGGTAGGTTGTATATATGATCTTGGTACCCTTCGGCGACCAGTCCGGCGACAGCGTTATGCCAGTTTCGTCCGTAACCTGCCTGATCCTGTGGCCGTCGTAATCGCTTATAAAAACCTCCTTGTGTCCGTTTGTGCGCGATATGAACGTAAGGCGCGTCTCCGCTATGCCTGATTCTCCCGTAAACCTGTAAAGCACCTGGTCTGAGAACCGGTGCGCCATTTTGCGGAGGACGCCCTCAGGGCCCGAATATCGGGTACCGACTATCTGCTCCTTTCGTTCCACGTCGAAAAGGCGCGTCTCTAGAACTATGTCTCCACCCCTGTCAATGTAATAGAGGCCCTTGACAAGAACCTGCGCCCCGAGGTCCTTCCAGCCCTGCCAGTCGGTTTTTTTTATTTGCCTCTCCTTATCCCTGATATCGTTAAGCAGGTCCCTGTTTTTTATCACGTTAAAGTAACCGGAGAAGCCCAGATCGAACTCCAGAATCTCCTGCGCCATTTTGCCGTACTGCATGGTTTCCGTTTTTGCATACTTCGTCGGTTTGAATTCCAGCTGCTGAACGGCAAGAGGTATAAGCGCCCCCTGTTTCCTTTTAACGCCGATATAGACATCCGCCGCCTGCGCGGTTAACGACAAAAAAACTGCCGCCGTAACGGCAAAAACAAAACTCTTAACGATTCGGCTCGATACTAAACCCAAAATGAACCTCCAAAAATTGCTCCGAATACCCCGCCGGCAACGGCGGCAGCGGCGCAGATTGCCTCACTGCGTCCATGGCCGATATGTCGAGTGCGTCGTTTAGTGAAGACTCCTCCACATATATGTCCCCCACCTTGCCCTGTCGGCTCACCGCAAAATGAACAGTAACATGCAGGGCGTGGTCGGTAAAAAAGCTGGTGCTGATTGTATCCCAATTTCGGTAGATTTTATCTTCCATGCTCCTTAGGTACCATTCGTATGGGAATTTCCTTATATCCACGGCGCCGCCTTTTTTGACCTTTTGGTATTCCTTGGACGGCCTGTCCACTTCCTTTATCTCACGCGTGACCGCCTTTTGTTCCACCGTCAGTTTTTTTTCAGCAACTTCGACCTTTTTCGTAACGGGCGACAATTTTTTCGGAATTGCCAGGCTTTTTCTTAACGGTTTGGCGGTCCGCACCATTCGCTTGCTCCTTTTACCCGGCTTCGGCCGCTGTATGGAGGTGAGCGGTCCCGGGTCCGCAAGATAAACCACGTACGCCTCCGGTTCCGGAGGTTTGCGAACGGGGGGAGTCACGATGCTGGAATAGATATAGAAAAAAGTAATGGCAATAAGGTGAAACAGAAATGAAAGCGCAAGCGCCTTAAAAAATCTGTCAACGCTGTCGTAATCGGGTTCACGCCTGATTACGCTGCTACCAAGCTGCGGCATTACCGGACTATTTTACTTTGATGAGCGGTTCTGTAATCATGCCGAGGTTTCTCACTCCCGCGCGCCGGGCCGATGCCATTACCCTGGCTACGAACCCGTAGGGTAAAACCTCATCCGCCTTCAGGAACACCTGTGCGGCGGGATCCTTTTTGATAATTTGCGCAAGTCTGCCTTGCAGGTTGGCAAGCTTTATCCGTTTATCGTTGAAGAAAATATTTCGGTTCTTGTAAACGGCGATAACCCATTTCTCTTCTTTTTTAATCGCCCCGGTATCGACCGAAGGCAGTTTGATTTCCAGACCGTGACGGGCAAGCGGCGCGGTAACCATGAAAATAATAAGAAGCACAAGCATCACATCCACAAACGGCGTGACGTTAATTTCCGACATCGCGCGCTGAACTCTGCGATATTTCCTTCGGTTCTTAATCATTTCTTCACGAAGTTCTTTTCAATCAGTGAAAGGAAGTCGAGGCTGAAATTGTCCAGCTCCGTTCCGAACACCCTGACACGATGAATGAAGTAGTTATAACCGATAACGGCGGGTACCGCCGCCACCAGGCCCGCCGCCGTTGCTATAAGCGCCTCCGCTATGCCGGGCGCGACGACTGCGATACTTGTCGCCCCGGTGCTGGCAACGGCCTGGAACGATATCATTATCCCCCAAACCGTACCGAATAGGCCGATAAACGGAGAGGTTGAACCGGTGGTCGCCAGAAAGAAGAGAAACCTTTCCATCTTTGTCGTTTCCTCACCGACTGCGCGCTCCAGCGATCTCGCTATGTTGTCCAGCCCTTCGAGAAAGTAGCGCTGATCGCTCTCTCCGGCGCCTATAACCCCGCCCGATGCCTTGAACTGGCTCGCAAACTCGGAATACCCGGCGATAAATACCTTGGCCATCGGACATGCGCGCATCCCCTTGCTGGAACTGTAGATATTTTCAAGGCTCGTGCGACGTCTGAAAATATCGGTGAACCGGGCCGTCTCCTGCCTTATCTTTTTAAATCCGAGGAGCTTGAATATCATGATCGCCCACGAAACGACCGAAAAAAGGAGAAGCATAAATATTACAAACTTGGCCATCGGGCCGGCATTCACGATCATATCCCATACGCCGGATGTGTTAACTGCTACAAGCGTTTTAGTTTCCAATCTTTTATCCCCTTTCCTTCGTTAATTGGTGATGCTAAATGATGGCTATGGCAGTGTCAAACCAGATAAAAGAGCCTGCTCGACGCGCCTTATGGAACCCCCCGCCTTCCTTTACCATTGCCTGCTTCCCCTTTAACTAACTATAATCAAAATGTAAATATGAATAAAAAACTGGGCGGTATACGCAAAAAAGTAGAGGACGGCCAAAGGCTCTCTTTTGAGGATGGACTTTACCTGTCCGAATCGCCGGAACTGCTCGCAATCGGCCGCATGGCCAACATCGTCCGTGAACGTAAAAACGGCGACAAGGCCCACTACATCATAAACGGACATATCAACCATACGAACGTATGCGTGAACCAGTGCCGTTTTTGCGCCTTCAGCAAACTGGACGGCGAAGACGGCGCATACGCGATGCCCGTGGATGATGTGCTGCAAAAAGCCGGGGAGGCCCATACCGATGCGATATCGGAACTGCATATAGTCGGCGGCCTTCACCCCGACCTGCCTTACGTTTATTACCGCGATATCATTTCCGGTCTGCACGAACGATTCCCCCGAACACACCTGCAGGCATACACCGCCGTAGAGATATATTACCTGGCGGAACTTTCAGGCCTCGGCATAAAAGAAACGCTCACGGACTTGAAAGAAGCCGGACTCGGTTCGCTGCCGGGCGGCGGCGCGGAGATATTTGATAAAGAGGTCAGGCATAAAATATGTCCCGATAAAATCTCGGGTAATAAATGGCTGGAGGTTATGGAGACGGCGCACGAACTGGGCATCCGATCCAACGCGACCATGCTTTACGGCCATATTGAAAAACCGAAACATCGAGTGGAGCATCTTATCAAACTGCGGGAACTGCAGGATAAAACAGGCGGCTTCATGGCTTTCATCCCGCTGGCGTTCCACCCTCTAAACACGGATATCGCGCAAAAACATTTCACTACCGGACAGATGGACATCCGAATGCTGGCGCTCTCCCGGCTTATGCTGGACAACTTTGATCATATAAAGGCGTTTTGGATAATGATTTCGCCGGAGATATCCCAGCTTTCGCTGTCGTTCGGCGTGGACGATATAGACGGCACGGTTATCGAAGAAAGAATAACCAACTCCGCCGGCGCGCAATCGGGGCAGTCTATAACTGTCGAAGAACTTGAACAGTTAATCCGCGAGGCCGGACGGATACCAGTATGCCGCGATACGCTTTACAATGAACTTGGTAATGGAAGCAATCGGCCCGCCTCATCGCGAAAAGGCGCGGGTCTCGCGGATCATGCCGCCTGAACCGTTCCGTACGAGGACATGCCGCTGTTAGGATTTCTACAGCCGATCGGATCTCCGGACCCGACCGCAACGCGCGAGCTTCGATTCGGCTGTCATTACTTCCTTAACGCGCGAATCTTCACATACCCAATAACACAGGGACTTGTTGAGTTTCCGTTCAAACTGGAACTGGGCCCGCCCGCGGAACTTGCCGATATGCTTTTGGGCGGCGAGTTGGATATGGCGTTTATTCCCGCCATTGAGTATGCCCGTGCCGATAAGCTGAGGATAGTGCCCGGGTTCGGTATCGCGTCTCTCGGCGAAGTAAAAACGGTTGTTATGTTTTCCCGCTATGAGCTCGATACGGTTAAAAAAATCACGCTGGACAATCGCAGCCGGACAAGCGTGGCGCTTTTAAAAATCCTGTTAAAAGATTATTTCAAACGGGACGTGGAGTTCGCCGCGCCATCGCCGGATGTCGGCCTCCTTGAAGGCTCTACGGACGCCGCGCTCCTTATCGGCGATGAAACGTTCGATATTAATCCGACGGACTATAACCTGTACGACCTTTCAAAAGCTTGGCACGAGTTCACCGGCAAGCCGTTCGTGTTCGCACTGCTGTGCGTAGCGGAAGGCGTAAACGCTGATAGCGCCATTGCGGCATTGCACCATGCCAAAGTAAAAGGCCTGGAGAAACTTGACGAACTTTGCCGCACCGCCTCGATAGAACTGGAAATAGACGAATCGTTCTGTAAAGATTACCTGACGAACTGCATGAGGTACGAGCTGGATAACAGCGACATCGAAGGTCTCGAACTATTCTTCAAAATGGCGCATAAAAACGGACTGATAGAAAACAATCCAAAACTAAATTTCTACAAATAAACCACAACCACAGAGCCGCCCTGTTTGGAAATCACAAAACGATCGGTTCACTCTCCAAGAGTGAACCAGCAGTATTTCCTTCCCTCCGTGTCCTCCATGGCGAGATTTTACCGGTTTATGGCAATGATGAAATTGTGGTACGGAAATACGTCGAGACTCTTTACTTCGTTAAAACCTGCATTGGCCATATCTTTTTCAATCTTTTTCGCGTCAACGCGTATCTCAAGCGGTGGGCCGCCCTCCGTCTCCATCGGCTTCCAATCTATTACAGCCACGATACCGCCCGGCTTTAAAAGCCGCCTGCATTCTTTCAGGTTGTCTACCGCGTTGTCGAATTCGTGGTGAAGATTCTGCATCAGCACTCCGTCGGCGATGCCGTCCGGTAACGGAACGCCTACCTCATCCATCTTTACCGGAGTTACGTTTTTAACTACCGCATCGCCCAGTTCGTTTTTCAGCATCGCAAGCATCTCTTCGCTGATATCGCATGCGTAAACAACGCCGTTCCGCATTTTTTTTGCGAACGGTATAGCCGCAAAACCGACGCCGCATCCGATGTCTATAAACGTTGAGCCGCTTTTAAGCCCCATATTTTCCCAGATTACCTCAGGGTCCTCGCGATCCAGTCTTTCAGGTTTTTTGAGTTTTTCGAACTTTTTGGGATCGAATTTCTTTTCGATAGACATGGCGTATACTATACCAATAAAAAGTAGTAAACTCCGATATATGATTAAACGGTGCGAGTGGGCGGACAGCAACCCGCTATACGTCGCTTATCACGATAAGGAGTGGGGCGTACCCGTTCATAACGACCGCAAGATATTCGAGTTCCTTATCCTCGAAGGAGCGCAAGCGGGGCTTAGCTGGCTTACGGTTTTAAAAAAGCGCCAAAACTATAAAAAGGCGTTCGACAACTTCAACGCGGAAAAGATAGCACGCTACGACAGGAAAAAGGTTAATGAACTTTTACAAAATCCAGGCATAATCCGTAACCGTTTAAAAATAGCGGCGGCCATCACAAACGCCAGAGCATTTCTTGAAGCGAAAGAGGAGTGTGGCGGTTTCAACAAGTTCATCTGGCGGTTCGTCGGCGGTAAACCGATAATAAATAAAAGAAAGAAAATGGGCGACATTCCCGCGACAACTCCGGAGTCCGACGCGATGAGCAGGGAACTGAAACGCAGAGGTTTCAAGTTCGTCGGCTCTACCATCTGTTACGCCCACATGCAGGCTACCGGCATGGTAAACGACCACACCGTCGATTGTTTCCGTTATAAAGAGCTAAAGGGGTAGAGTTACAAAACCGTTAATAAACTGATGAAAGTAGTATTAATCAGTCCGACGCTGGAGTGGGAAAGGAAAGTTTTCCATCAGACGCTTCCATTGGGAATTGCCTACCTTGCGGCCCTGCTGGAAAAGGCGGCGATAGATGTCGAGGTTATCGACTTCAGGTTTGTAAACCACCGCCCCGTAGACGACTGTATTCCTTTGGACGCGGATGTTATCGGTTTCAGCGCTTTCACATTCCAATTTCCAAAAGCGCTTGAAATCTGTAAAAAGTTGCGGGCAAAGGGTTTTAAAGGTAAGTTGATTTTCGGCGGGCCACACGCGTCGGCGGCCCCTCTCGATGTAATCAATAACGATGAGATAGACGCGGCTTTTGTGGGGGAAGCGGAAGAGAGCCTTCCCCTGTATATCAATTATCTAAAAGGAAAAATTAAAAAAGAAAGCCTGATAAGAACCTGCCTGTCTACCTCAACCGGGATATTTCAACCCAGGGAACATTCATGGATCCGGGATCTGGATGCGCTCCCTTTTCCCGCGCGGCACCTTTTCCCCATGTCGCAAATCATGGAAGGGGACATCAGGCACGTAAACATTCTCACCACAAGAGGCTGCCCGTATAATTGCACCTTTTGCCAGCCGCTGAAGAAAACTCTGTTCGGACAAAAAATAAGACGCAGAAGCGTCGGTAACGTTATCGCAGAATTAATACATTGCAAGGATGAATACGATATCACCAACTTCGGCGTTGTCGACGACACATTCACTTTCAACGTCAAGTACGTAATAGAATTTTGCAACAGCCTTATTGAAACCGGATTTAACCTCGATTGGGCATGTCAGACGCGCTCGGACCTGGACGTAAGCGTTTTGGAGCTGTTGAGAAAAAGCGGGTGCCACGCCATGTGGATCGGGATCGAATCCGGTTCGCAGGTAATACTGGACAAAATGGAAAAAAAGACCTCCGTCGAAGAAAATAGAAAATTTATAGCAACGTGCAGGGAGGCGGGAATAGCCACTCTCGTAAACATGATGGTAGGTTTTCCCGGAGAGACGGAAGAAGATTTAAAAAAATCTGTCGCGTTTATAGAAGAGACAAAACCGGATCAGGTTATTGTTTCTCAGGTAACGCCTTTTCCCGGCTCCTATATTTATGAACGCGATGACGTCATTAAACAGGATTATTCCCAGGTCGCGCGGCACGTTTTCGGCGAAAAATTCAGATCGATGATTCCCATGCAGGACAAGATCGTCGAATCGGCCTCAAAGATGGTAAAGGTTTTTGATATTTTCAGCCTCGGTTCGGGCGATGAAGATATAGATAAATGGCTGCCGGAAATTCCGCGGTCGTGCGAGCAGGTTTATATTTTCGGAACCGCCGCGACCGGCCAGCTAACGGCCGAAAGCCTGAAACA